>NZ_JAOTQU010000007.1:0-217401 GCF_025685765.1 Pseudomonas sp. PDM13
AGGGAACCCGACGCAGTCGGGCCGGATGATGGGGCAAGCCCTTTTGGTTCCTTTTGAGGCGACTGTCAAAAGGAATTCGCCCGGGGGGGCGAAACCAAAAGCACCAGCAAAACTCGGAAATCAGCTGGGCTCATATCCTCTAGCAACACTTAACGCAGACAGAGCCAATTCATTCGCCAAGCGATGCGCAGCATCGCCGCCCCATCACCGTCTCCACGCCGGCCAGGAACAAAAAGGCCCCGCCTGAGCGGGGCCTCGTTCCTCCTCGATCACCAGCGGCGCGGGCCGCCGCCGTGCCAGTGACGCGGCGGGCCGTAGTAAGGGCCGGGGCCGTAGTAGACGGGTTGGGCGACCACCGCCGGCTGGTAGTACACCGGTTGTGCCGGGTAGTAATAGACCGACGGGGGCGGCGGCGGTGGAGGCGCATAGACGACCGGAGGCGGTGCCACGTACACCGGGGCGGGCTGCACATAGACCGGGGCCGGGCGCGACGCGACGATGGCACCGCCGACAACGGCCCCCACGACCGCCCCGATCACGGCCGGGCCGGCATCATGCCCGTGGGCCGAAGCCTGGCCGGCCAGGGCGGCGGCTCCCAGCAACAGGGCAACCTGGGGCAAACGACGAAACATGACTCCTCCTGCGCCCGGTGAAGGAATGGACCGGGACACAGGATCAGACAACGTCGCGGAATCGCCGCTCACTGGCGCTGGGTAAAGGTTGTGTAAGGCTGACCGATGGTTGGCGTCAGGGCCTCGCCGCGATGGCCTGGGCCCAGGCCATGTCGCTAGTGGCCGAACCATCGCGCAGCAGCCCCAGGGCCTGCTCCAGGTGTGGCCCGCGGATGATCCCGGCAGACGCGACGAAGGCCAGGGCATCCCCACGGGCACGGCTCAGCTTGAGCTGCTTCTCGTCACTGCTGAGGTCGGTGGTGGCGATGATGCTGATCATCGGCGAGACCAGGGTCATGGAGAACGCCGCCTCGAAGGCGTTGGCCGGTTGCTTGCCGTCCGGTGGCGGCTCGGCAGCCTGCACCTGGGCGGCCAGCAGCACGGGCAACAGGGCCAGGGGCCTGGTCAGCATGGGGTCCTTCCTCGGTCGCGGCGCTCAGGGGCGATGGCCGAGGGTGCACCGATGGCAACGGCCGATCAAGCCCGGCGTCAGGCCACGCGCCACGCCTGGGTCAGCACGCCGTCGCGCCCGGTCAGCGGGTCGGCCACCGGGGTCGGCACCTGGGCGATGCGCCGCACCGAGGCCAGGTAGCGGTCGGAGCCGGCGCGCTGGATGTCATAGTCCTCCTGCCCGCGCGGGTAGGCGCCCACCACGAGGAAATCCCCGCTGGCTTCCAGGCAGCAATGACCGGTACCGGCCGGCAGCACCAGAGCGTCGCCGGCACGGACGCGAACCTCGCGCCCGGCTTCGCCGCCAAGCATCAGCCGGGCATGGCCGCTGGCAATGCCCAGGGCTTCGTGGGCACTGGCGTGGTAGTGGTGGTAGTCGAACACCCCGGCCTGCCAGAGGGGCGACCAGCGATGGGCGGCAAAGCGCTGCTCGAAGGCGGCGGCGCGGTCCGGCTCGCGCCAGAGCACGCCCCGGTAGAGCAGCACCGGGAAGCGGCTGTTGGGAGTGCGACCGTCACCCTCGAAGAACAGCAGTTCGGGTTCGGCGGGCCCCACGGCGGCGGAAATCAGGGGGCGGCGTGTGGGGCGAGCGGCGAAGTGGGTCAGGCTGGCTGGCATCTGGCGGTCCTCCGACTCGGTGTTATCTGATCGGTGTTAAAGGGTGGGAGCCCCGTCATCGCCCTGGGTTCCCTTGCATCGACCGGGCGGTGCGTTCAATCCAGCCTCAGATCATCGTCGTAGCCGCACAACAGAGGGATGCGGAAGATTGCGCGACGCTCGGCCAAGCGCAGGCGTGCCAGTGGCAGATCGATGGGGTTGTCGCACATGAAGGCCAGGAAGGGCCGGTCGATCCGGTAGGTCCCGCAGTCGGGGCAATCGACGTGGGCATAGGCGTCGGTGAGCAGCAGTCCGGGCGCCGGGCTGCCGCAGATCGGGCAAGCGTCGCCCAGGACGCCAGGCCACTCTATTTCGATGTCGGAGCGGCTTATGGCTGGCCTCCCCTTACAGCCGATGACGATATTGGAAAGGCGTGGCAACAGACGTGGCGCATGGCGTTCTCCTCCGGCTTTCGAACTGAGTCCGCACCGTGCGCCACTCGTTCAACCTTTGAGACGCGCAGGCCAGGGCGAATTACACGCCTCCCGCTAAGCTGGCAGTCAGCCATCGCAATTTATTCACCTGTACATCGCACCAAAACGCCGCGCTGCAATCCTATTGCCAGAGCGGGCGGCGGCGTGTCGCGAAAATTGCGCCAACACCCGAGAAACTTCGCCGTTCCGTGTTCTTTTTACCCGTGCACCTTGCTAGTGTTGGGCACTTTTTTTGGTCGAGAAACCTCACGCTCGTCAAACGAGCCATTGCGACAGGGAGATACCGATGTCCACCGCCGTTCTAGCCGATCTGCTCAAGCAAAACGAAAAATCCATCCTTGACGAATGGATGGCCGCCCAGCGCAACGCTGGCATCCGCACCGACCTGATCGATGACCGCACCGTGCAGGAGAACTCCCGGGAGCTGCTCAAGGCCCTGATCGCCGCCATCACCGAAGGCGGTGACGACCTCCAGGCAGCCAGCTGGAAGCCCGTACGCTCGCTGCTGGAGCGCCTGTCCCAGACCCAGAGCCGCCAGGGCTTCACCCCGTCGGAAACCGCCACCTTCGTGTTCTCCCTGAAGGAACCGCTGTTCCAGCGCATCCAGGATCGCGGGGAGAACGCCATCGAGCTGGTCTGGACCACCACGCGCCTGCTCGACAAGCTCGGCCTGTACAGCATGCAAGCCTTCGTTTCCAGCCGTGAAACGGTGATCCGCGAGCAGCAGGAAAGCATGCTGGAACTATCCACCCCCGTGGTGCAGCTGTGGAAAGGCGTGCTGGCCATCCCGCTGATCGGCTCCCTGGACAGCAACCGCACCCAGGTGGTGATGGAAGCGCTGCTGCAGAAGATCGTCGAGACCGAATCCGACATCGCCATCATCGACATCACCGGCGTGCCCACCGTCGACACCATGGTCGCCCAGCACCTGCTCAAGACCATCACCGCCGCCAAGCTGATGGGCGCCAAGTGCATCATCAGCGGCATCCGCCCGCAGATCGCCGCCACCATCGTCCACCTCGGCGTGGAACTGGGTGACGTGCTGACCAAGGCATCCCTGGCCGACGCCTTCCAGCTGGCGCTCAAGGAACTGAACGTCCGCCTGGTCAGCGGCCGCTAAGGGGAACGCACCATGGTGGACAGAATCCCGATCCTGAAGATGGGCAAGTACCTCATGCTGACCATCCAGGTGGACATGCATGACCAGCTCGCCCTGGACCTCCAGGAAGACCTCACCGAACAGATCGTGCGGCACAACGCCAAGGGGGTGCTGATCGATATCTCCTCCCTGGAGATTGTCGACTCCTTCATCGGCCGAATGCTTTCCCACATCGCCAACGTTTCCCGCATCCTCGACGCCAAGGTCATTGTCGTCGGCATGCAGCCCGCCGTGGCCATCACCCTGGTGGAGCTGGGCCTCTCGCTGGAGGGCATCGCCACCGCGCTGAATGTCGAGAAAGGCATGCGCTGGCTGGAAAAAACCGTGGCACACGACGACCTGATCCTGGAGCAAGAGCGTGACGAAGACCGAAACGCTTCCGCTGAAGCAGGAGACTGACATCGTCGTCATCCGCCAACGCGTGCGCAAAGCCGCCGAGGAAGCCAGGCTCGGCCTGGTGTCCCAGACCAAGGTGGTGACGGCTGCCAGCGAGATCGCACGTAACGCCCTGATCTATGGGGGCGGTGGCGAATGCGTGATCGAGAGCTGCCTGCGCGATGGCCGCGCGGCGGTGCGCCTGAGCATCAGCGACCAGGGCCCCGGCATCGCCGACCTGGATCGCGCCATGGTGGATGGCTACACCTCCGGCGGCGGGCTCGGCCTGGGCCTCAGCGGTGCTCGGCGACTGGTGGACGAGTTCGCCATCGACACCCGCCCCGGCGAAGGCACGCGGGTGGAGCTGTGGAAATGGAAGTGATCCCCAGCTGCCACCTGCTGCTCGAAGTTTCCGACAGCGCCCATGTGGATGCCGTGCGCCGCACCGTGGTGCGCCACGCCAGCCAGCTGACCCGGGATGAAACCCTGCTCGGCCGCCTCACCGTGGTGGTGCAGGAAATGGCCCGCAACCTGATCAACCATGCCGGCCAGGGCGAGCTGCTGTTCCGCTGCGACGAAGCCGGCCTGGAGGTCACCGCGGTAGACCGGGGCCCCGGCATGACCAACGTGGCCCAGTGCCTGAGCGACAACTACTCCACCACCGGCACCATGGGCGCCGGCCTCGGTGCCATCCAGCGCATGTCCGATGGCTTCGACCTGTTTTCCCAGCCCGGCCTCGGCACCGTGGTGCAGGCCCGCTTCCACCTGGGACCGCGCCCGGCCGCTGGCGCCCTGCAGGTGGGCGCCGTGTGCACGCCCTACCCCGGCGAGACCCTCAGCGGCGATGCCTGGGCCGTGCTTGGCAATCGCGTGCTGGTCTGCGACGGCCTGGGCCATGGCCATGCTGCCAGCGCCGCCAGCCAGAAGGCGCGCGAGGTGTTTCTCGGCCACGACCCGCACATGCCCCTGCAGGCGCTGATGGAACAGCTGCACCGCGCCTTGATGTCCACCCGGGGCGGTGCCGCTGCCATCGCCGAGGTCCAGCCCGCGCAACGCCAGGTGCAGTTCTGCGGCATCGGCAACATCGCCGGCAGCCTGCTCACCGACAAGGCGCGCAGCATGGCATCAAGCAATGGAACGGTCGGCTACCGCATCGGTCGTATCCATACCTTCAGTTATCCCTGGGATGACAGCTCGATCATGATCCTCGCCTCGGACGGCATCAGCACCAAACTCGACCTCAACGCCTATCCTGGCCTGCGCGTTCGTCACCCGGGGGTGATCGCCGCGCTCATCCACCGCGATCACAAGCGCCTCAACGACGATGCGACCGTGGTGGTGGTGAAGCATGGCTAGCGACAAACGCCGCATAACCAGTGTCAGCATCATCAACGAAGTGGACGTGGTCAGCTGCCGCCAGAGCGCCAAGCAGATCGCCGCCTGGCTGGGCCTGTCGCCCCTGGAACAGATCCGCCTGGCCACTTCGGTTTCCGAACTGGCACGCAACGTCTACCAATACGCCGGCAGCGGGGTGTTCAACTTCGACCTGCGCCTCGACAGCCGTGGCCTGGTCAAGGGCATCTGCTTCGATGCGCTGGACCAGGGCGGCGGTATCGCCCATATCGACCGCATCCTCGATGGCAGCTATGTCTCGCCCACCGGCATGGGCGTCGGCCTGCGCGGGGCCCAGCGGTTGATGGACGAGTTCCAGATCGACACCTCGCCCCGCGGCACCCACATCCGCGCCTGCAAGGCCGTTTACCCACCCCGCGAGATGCCTAGTGAGACCTCGATCCAGCAGATCCGCCGCCAGCTGCAGGCCGAAGGCGCGGCCGACCCCTACCTGGAGCTCCAGGTGCGCGGCTCCGAACTGCTGCTGACCACCGCCGAGCTGCAGGGCAAGCAGCAGGAGCTGGAAGCCACCAACCTCGAGCTGGAGAACACCAACAAGGGCGTGGTGGCGCTCTATTCGGAGCTGGAGAAGGCCTCCTCCGAACTTAAGGATGCCAGCGAGGCGCGCAGCCGCTTCTTCTCCAACATGACCCACGAATTCCGCACGCCGATCAACATCATCGAGAACATCTCCAAGCTGTTGCTCAGTGGCGTGGACGGCACCCTCAACACCGAGCAGCACAAGCAGATGCGCTTCATCGCCGACGCTGCCAGTGACCTGTCGCAGCTGGTCAACGAACTGCTGGACCTGGCCGAGACCGAATCCGGGCGCATGGAAGTGGTGCCCGAGCGCTTCCAGCTGAGCGACTTCCTCGACCAGTTGCGCCAGTTCACCGGTGCCCTGGCCATGCGCTACCCGGAGCTGACCTGGGAGATTGTCGAGCCCGCCTTCGACCTGCCCCTGGATACGGACCGCAACCGCCTGTTCCAGATCATGCGCAACCTGATCAGCAACGCCTTCAAGTACACCCCCAGGGGCAGCGTGACCCTGCGCTGCTTCCAGCCCGACGAACACAACCTGGAGTTCGTCGTGGAAGACACCGGCCTCGGCATCTCGGTGGAGAACCAGTCGCGCATCTTCGAAGAGTTCGCCCGCATCCGCGCACCCGGCATGCAGGTCCACGGCAACGGCCTGGGCCTGCCCCTGGCGCTGCGCCTGGCCAACCTGCTCAAGGGCGACATCCACCTGAGCAGCGAGCCTGGACGCGGCAGCCGCTTCCACGCCCAGGTGGCACGCGAGTACAACCAGCGCCAGCCGGTGCTGGCCAGCCTGGCCGGCACCACCATCCTGGTCATCGACGACAGCCCGGCCGACCGCTACCTGATCAGCCACCTGCTGCAGCCCTACGAGCCGGTGATCATCGAGGCCGAGAACGCCAGCTCCAGCATCGACAAGCTGCATGCCGTGCGCCCGGACATCATCATCCTCGACCTCGACCTGCCGGACATTTCCGGCGAGGACCTGCTGGAAAGCATGGACTGGAGCATGCACTCACGGGTGCTGGTCAACACCGCCAAGCAGATGAATGACGACGAACGCGCCCTCCTCGGCAGCCGCTGCCAGGCGATCCTCAACAAGTCCCATCCCAACCATGCCGAGACGCTCCTGCACCATGTGCAGCGCCTGGCAGGGAGATACCACGATGCGAACTAGGCGAATCCTCATCATCGACGACATGGATGCCAACCGTTACGTGCTGCGCAAGATCCTCGGCGTCGAGCCCCATTACGAGGTGCTCGAAGCCGCCAACGGCGCCGACGGCCTTGCGCACCTGGAAAGCGGCGTGGACCTGGTGATCCTCGACATCAACCTGCCGGACATGAGCGGCTTCGAGCTGATCCAGAAGGCCGAGCAGCGGCTCGGCCACGACAAGCTGCCGGCGATCATCAACATCTCCGCCACCTTCATGAGCGGCAAGGACAAGGCGATGGGGCTCAACACCGGTGCCCGCGCCTACCTGACCCACCCGATCAACCCCGACGAGATGCTCGCCACCATCGCCAGCCTGATGAAGTCGGACATCAAGCTCGAACACGTCGAGAAGCAGCGCGAGGTGGCCGAGGCGCAAAGCGAGCATCTGCGGGCGGAGAAGATCATGCTGGAGCGCTTCATGCGCTCCTTCAGCCACGACCTGCGCTCGCCCCTGGCCGCCGCCGTGATGGTGGCAGGGCTGATGCAGAAGAACCCGGCGCGGCGCACCGAAGAGATGATCACCCTGCTGGAGGACAACCTCCGGCGCATCGACAAGATGGTCGCCAACGTGCTCGACATCTCCCACGTCAGCATGGGCGGCGGCATCCGCCTGATCGGCGAGCAGATGCCCCTCTCGCCATTGCTCGACGAGGCCGTGGCCAACCTCAAGCTGCAGGTGGAAAACACCCTCAACCTTCAGGTCGAAGGCACCGGGCAACTGGTGTTCTGGGACAAGCTGGCCTTCCTGCGCATCTTCGACAACCTGGTGCTCAATGCCGCGAAACATGGCGATGCGGGAACGGCCATCGAGGTGTCGCAGCACATGGAGAATGACCAGGTGGTGCTCGAGGTGAGCAACCTGGGCGCCTTTCCCGAGGAAGTGCTGACCAACCTCGCCACCCCGTATTTCATTTCCACCAAGAGCGAAACCAAGAGCTGGGGCCTGGGCCTGCCCATCGTCAAGGCGCTCTGCGAGAGCTATGGCGGCGGCGTCTCCTTCGCCAACCAGGACGGCTACGCCCGCGTGCGCCTGAGCCTGCCGGCGGCCCTGGTCAGCCCTGCCTGAGCCCGCGAGGGGCGCCGGCCCGGCCCCCTCGTTGCTTCCCGCGCACATTCCCGCTTTCTCACATTCGAGAAAGACGGCGCCTACCGCGCATCATTCTTGAGCCCCTACAAAGCCCCTCGCTAGAGTCCTGGGCTCATGGCCCCCGCCATGATCGACGCTCACCCGGCACGCCGGGCATCCATCTGTCGCCGAGGACCTTGCCATGCACCCTGTACCACCCGCAGCAGCCTCCCGTCGTTTCGACCGACACGAGGGCACGCGCCATGCCTGACATCAGGTACTTCCCCCGCCCGCACTTCGACGTACTCACGCGCGACGCCCGCGCCCCGCATCTGGACCCGTTCGAGGCCCCTACCCAGGCCTCGGCCAGCGCACACGACAGTGAGGAGATACATGTGATGGAAGACCCCTTGCAGTTCCCCCGGCTCGAAGACTTCTCCGAGTACGTGCTCGACGTCCGCCCCGACTCGTCCTGCGCCAGCTGCTACGCGCTGGGCAACTACCGCCTGGTGCAGGCCACGCACCTGATCCAGCGCATCCGCGACGAGTCCGACTACAACGAGTACAGCCACAGGGCCGTGCGCCAGGAGAAACTGCTCTCCGGCCTGGAAGCCCTGCTGCTGGACGCCTACCTGATGTTCCGGCGCTCCGGCCTGGCCGAGCCGGAGGAACGACGAGGCGAGCCGCCCTACGATTGCGAGGAAGAGCACACCGCCTACCGCTGAACCCGGGAGGCCTTCGGGCCTCCCTCCCGCCGTTTCATTGGAGCCTGGGAAGCCACGTCAGCAAGACATGGTCCATCAGTTCTGCCTGCGAAGATTCAAGCCGAGGACGGATGAACACCGTGCGCACCGCCGCACGGTGCTTCCGGCGAGCTCCGGGTGCGGCAGCACACCCTACGTCCGGAGTGAGCAGCGGCTGCATGCCGCCCTTACAGGCTCCGCGCGATGACCATGCGCTGTACGTCGCTGGTGCCTTCGTAGATCTGGCACACGCGCACGTCGCGGTAGATGCGCTCCACCGGGAAGTCCTTCAGGTAGCCGTAGCCACCCAGCGTCTGGATCGCCGCCGAGCAGACCTTCTCGGCCATTTCCGAGGCGAACAGCTTGGCCATGGATGCTTCGGTCAGGCAGGGCAGCCCCGCCTCCCGCAGCGCCGCAGCGTGGTGCACCATCTGCCGCGCCACGGCGATCTGCGTGGCCATGTCGGCCAGACGGAAGGCCACCGCCTGGTGCTCGATGATCGGCTTGCCGAAGGTGCGGCGCTCGTGGCTGTAGTCGCGCGCCGCTTCGAAGGCCGCGCGGGCCATGCCCACCGATTGCGCGGCGATGCCGATGCGCCCGCCCTCCAGGTTGGACAGGGCGATGCGGTAGCCCTCGCCCTCCCCGCCCAGGCGCAGGCTGGCCGGGATGCGCACCCCGTCGAGCTGGATCTGGCAGGTGTCGGAGGCGTGCTGGCCGAGCTTCTCCTCCACCCGCAGCACCTGGTAGCCGGGCGTGTCGGTGGGCACGATGAAGGCGCTGATGCCCTTCTTGCCGGCGGCCGGGTCGGTCACCGCGAAGACGATGACCATCCCCGCGTGGCTGCCCGAGGTGATGAACTGCTTGGCACCATCCAGCACGTAGTGGTCGCCCTCGCGGCGCGCGCGGGTGCGCAGGTCGCTGGCGTCGGAGCCGGCCTGGGGTTCGGTGAGGGCGAAGGCGCCGATCATCGAGCCTTCGGCCAGCGGCCGCAGGAAGCGGCGCTTCTGTTCCTCGTCGCCGAACTTGAGGATCGGCATGCAGCCCACCGAGTTGTGCACGCTCATGATGGTGGAGCAGGCACCGTCGCCGGCAGCGATCTCCTCCAGGGCCATGGCATAGGCCAGGTGCCCGGTGGCGGCTCCGCCCCACTCCTCCGGCACCAGCATGCCGAGGAAGCCCAGCTGGGCCATCTCGCGCAATGCCTCGGCCGGGAAGCGGTGCTCGCGGTCCCACTCGGCGGCGAAGGGCTTGAGCCGCTCCTGGGCGAACTGGCGGGCGACGTCGCGGATCTGGATGTCTTGTTCGGTCGGGATCATCGGGTTCTCCTTCAGTCCATGCGCTCGATGGCCACGGCCGTGGCTTCGCCGCCGCCGATGCACACCGAGGCAACGCCACGCTTGAGGCCGTACTGGCTCAGCGCGCCCAGCAGAGTCACCAGCACCCGCGCGCCGGATGCGCCAATGGGGTGGCCCAGGGCGCAGGCACCGCCGTGCACGTTGAGGCGTTCATGGTCGATGTCCAGATCACGCATGGCCACCATGGGCACCACGGCGAAGGCCTCGTTGATCTCGAACAGGTCCACATCGCCGAGGTTCCAGCCGGTGCGTGCCAACAGGCGCTGGATCGAGCCCACCGGCGCGGTGGTGAACAGCCCCGGCGCCTGGGCGAAGGACGCATGGCCGGCGATCCGCGCCAGGGGCGTGAGGCCGCGCTTCTCCGCCTCCGACAGGCGCATCAGCAGCAGCGCTGCCGCACCATCGGAAATCGAGCTGGAATTGGCCGCAGTGACGCTGCCGCCCTCGCGGAACGCCGGCTTGAGGGTGGGGATCTTGTCCAGCCGCGCCTTGGGCGGCTGCTCGTCGGCCTCGATGCTGCGCAGCTCGCGCCCGGCCCGTGCCTGCACCGCCACCGTCTCGGCAGCGAAGCGGCCTTCGGTCAAGGCCTTCTGCGCACGGGTGAGGGATTCGATGGCGAAGGCGTCCTGCTGCTCGCGGGTGAAACCGTAGGACTGGGCGCAATCCTCGGCGAAGGTGCCCATCAGGCGGCCCTTGTCGTAGGCGTCCTCCAGGCCGTCGAGGAACATGTGGTCGAGCACCTTGCCATGGCCCATGCGGTAGCCGGAACGCGCGCGCTCCAGCAGGTAGGGCGCGTTGGACATGCTCTCCATGCCGCCGGCTATCACCACATCGGCGCTGCCGGCCGCCAGCAGGTCATGCCCGAGCATCGCCGCCTTCATGCCCGAGCCGCACATCTTGTTCACCGTCGAGCACACCACGCCCTGGGGCAGCCCGGCACCCAGTGCCGCCTGGCGCGCCGGCGCCTGGCCCTGGCCGGCCTGCAGCACGCAGCCCATCAGCACCTCGTCCACCGCGTCGGCGGCCAGGCCGGCGCGCGCCAGGGTGGCGGCGATGGCGGCGGCGCCCAGTTCGGCGGCGGTCATTTCGCGCAGGTCACCGAGAAAGCCGCCCATGGGCGTGCGGGCGGCACTGACTATGACGATGGGGTCGATCTTCGCGTTCATGACGGGCTCCTTATTTCGCGGCCATGCGCAGCGCGCCATCCAGGCGGATGACCTCGCCGTTGAGCATGGGGTTGCCGATGATGTGAGCGGCCAGGGCAGCGTACTCGTCCGGGCGCCCCAGGCGCGGCGGGAACGGCACGTCGGCGGCCAGGGAATCACGCACCTCCTGGGGCATGCCGGCCATCATCGGCGTCTCGAAGATGCCGGGGGCGATGCACATCACGCGGA
Source organism: Pseudomonas sp. PDM13 (assembly GCF_025685765.1). Lineage (NCBI taxonomy): Bacteria > Pseudomonadati > Pseudomonadota > Gammaproteobacteria > Pseudomonadales > Pseudomonadaceae > Pseudomonas > Pseudomonas sp. PDM13. The sequence continues at coordinate 11,450 of NZ_JAOTQU010000007.1, forward strand.
TGCCGGAGCGCGCCAGGTCCCGTGCCAGCGGCAGGGTCATGGCGGCGACGCCGCCCTTGGAGGCGGAATACGCGGCCTGGCCCATCTGCCCGTCGAAGGCGGCCACCGAGGCGGTGTTGATCAGCACGCCGCGCTCGCCCTCCTCGTTCGGCTCGTTGCCAGCCATGGCTTCGGCGGCCAGGCGCAGCATGTTGAAGCTGCCGAGAAGGTTGACCTCCACCACCCGGCGGAAGCTCTCCAGCCCGTGCACGCCCTTGCGTCCCAGCACCTTCTCGGCGGGGGCGATGCCGGCGCAGTTGACCAGCCCGTGCAGCGCGCCAAAGGCTTCGATTGCAGCGGCCACGGCAGCCTGGGCTTCGTCTTCCCGGGTGATGTCGGCGCGCTGGAAGCGGGCCTTGTCACCCAGTTCGGCGGCGCGGGCAGCACCGGCTTCGGCGTTGATGTCCACCAGCAGCACCCGGGCGCCTTGCTGCAGCAGGGTGCGGGCGGTGGCCAGGCCGAGGCCGGAGCCGCCACCGGTGATCAGGAAGGTTCTGTTTTCTATCTGCACGTCTAGGGCTCCTTGGTGGTCAGTGGGCGGCACGCGCCTGGGCGCTGGCGACTTCCTGGTTACGCAACAGGAAGCGCTGGATCTTGCCGCTGGGTGTCTTGGGCAGTTCCGCGACGAACTCGATCTCGCGGGGGTAGGCATGGGCGGACAGGCGCTTGCGCACGTGTTGCTGCAGGGCCTCCGCCAGGCCGGCATCAGCGGCATGGCCAGGCTTGAGCACGACGAAGGCCTTGACCAGCTCGGTGCGCTCCGGGCACGGCTTGCCGATTACCGCCGCCTCGACCACGGCCGGGTGCTCGATCAGCGCGCTCTCCACATCGAAGGGCCCGACCCGGTAGCCGGAGGTGGTGATCACATCGTCCGAGCGGCCGACGAAGGCGATGCTGCCGTCCGCGCTCAACTCCACGGTGTCGCCGCTGAGGTAGTAGTCGCCGACGAAAGCCTTGGTGGTGCCGCCCAGGTAGCCGGGGAACCAGAACAGCGGCGAGCGGGTGCGGTCGATGGCAAGGATGCCCGGCTGCCCCGCCGGCAGCTCGCGATGGGCGTCGTCCAGCACCACCACGCGGTGGCCGGGCACGGCGAAACCGGCAGCGCCGATGCGCACCGGGTGCGCCAGCTCGTGGTGGTTGCACAGCACCATGCCCAGCTCGGTCTGGCCGTAATGATCGTGGATGGTGGTGCCCAGGCCCTCGCCGAACCAGCGGATCACCTCCGGGGTCAGCGGCTCGCCGGCGCTGCTCACCGCGCGCAGCCGGCCCTTGAGCTCAGGCTCCACCTGTTCCCGCGCCGCCAGCAGCAGGCGGAAAGCCGTGGGCGAGCCGGCCAGGTTGGTGATGCCCAGCTCGCGGATGATCCGGCAGGTGCTCTCGACGCTGAAGCCGCCCTCGAAGAAGGTCGTGGCGTGGCCCAGGGCCAGGGGGCCGGTCACTGCGTAGTAAAGCCCGTAGGCCCAGCCCGGGTCCGCCAGGTTCCAGAAGCGGTCGTCCTCGCGCAGGCCCACCGCATCGCGCATGTAGCCGACGAAGGCGAGGATCGCCCGCAGCGGCACTTGCAGCGCCTTGGGCAGCCCGGTGGTGCCCGAGGTGCACATCAGCAGGAAGGGGTCATCGGCACGGCGCAGCACCGGTTCGAAATCGTCGTCGTGCTGTGCCAGGGCATTCCAGAAGGCGCAGCCAGCCGGCTCGGTGGCGCCGACCGTGAGGATCGCCGGCACCTGGGCCACTTCATCCAGCTTGGCGCGGTTGGCGGCGTCCACCACCACCAGGCGCGATTGGCCGCATTGCAGGCGTTGCTCGATGGCCTTGGGGCCGAAGGCGGTGAACAGCGGCTGGTAGACGGCGCCGATGCGCCAGGTGCCGAGGATGGTGACCAGCAACTCGGGCGTGCGCGGCAGCAGGCCGGAGACGCAATCCCCCGGGCCGATGCCCTGTTCGCGCAGGTAATGGGCGAAGCGTGCGCTGGCCTCCTTCAGCCGGGCGAAGGTCCAGTCCTCGCGGCGGCCGTCGCGGCCTTCCCAGACCAGCGCCACGCGCCCCGGTTCGGCGTGGCGGTCGCAGCATTCGATGCAGGCGTTGAGGGCCTCCGGCGTGCCCGCCAGGGTGCCGGCGAAGGCGTCGGCAAAGTCGAATCGGCGTGCAGCCTCGTGGTAGTCGCGCATGGACGGTGACTCCGCATTGTTCTTGTAGTGAGCGGAATCTTCGGACCGACGTTGCCCAGGGGCAATGTCGAATGGCGCCAACCTGGGCGAGCGCTTTTGACAACGGCCAGTGGCCAGCTAGCCCGGCGACGGGCTCGGTTGCATCAGCTCGCGGTACTGGCCGGGCGTGGTGCCGGTCCATTTGCGGAAGGCCTTGTAGAAGGCGCTGGCGTCGGCGAAGCCCAGTTCGAAGGCCAGTTCGGCGAAATTGCCCTCGCCGCTGTCCAGGCGGGCGATGGCCAGGTCGCGGCGCACCTGGTCCTTGAGTGCCTGGTAGGACTGGTCTTCCAGGGCCAGCTTGCGACGCAGGGTCGAAGGCGCCATGTAGAAGTGGCTGGAGAGCGCCTCTAGGTCCGGCCAGCGCTCGGGGCGCAGGCTGCGCAGGTAGGCACGGATGCGCGCCGCCAGGCTTTGCGGGTCGCGGTAACGCACCAGGATGTTGGCCGGCGCACCGCCGAGGAAGCGCTTGAGCTCGCGCTCGCCACGGCGCACCGGCAATTCCAGGCAGTCGGCATTGAACAGCAGGCGCGTGCGCGGCCGGCCGAAGCGCAGGTTGTCGCTGAACATCACCCGGTAGTCCTCGATGTAGTCCGGCGCCGCGCAGCACAGGTCGATGGCGAGGATGGGGATGCGCCGCCCGGCCAGCCAGCAGGCCAGGCCGTGGACGATCATCCACAGGGTGAAATAGGCGAAGGCGCGCTGGGACTCGCCCGGCGCCTCCTCCAGCACGATCTCCGCCATGCCGCCCTGGCGCACCAGGCGCGGCGACAGGCCATCGAACACCAGGCCGAGGAAGCCGAGGATGCCCTCCAGCGCATCCCCCAGGCTGGCCTCCTTCAAGGCCGCGCGGGCCATGAAGGCGAAGCTGCCGGACTTCATCCGCCGCGGGTTCATGCCGAAGAACTCATCGTCCATCCGCTGCGCCAGGCCCAGCCAGAGCCGCGCGTATTGCTGCGTGGAGACCCGCCCATAGGGCCGCTCCAGCGCCTCGGCGGCGATCTCGGCGTGCAGCAGCAGGGGCTGCGCATCGAGGCCACGGGCACGCAGCTCCTGCAGGGCCTCGCGGACCAGCTGGACGGAAATGGTGCCTTTTTCGGTGAGGGTGCCGGTCATGGTTCCCTGGCGCGTGCAGTGGGGAGGCCGATTGTAGAGCGATCACGCCGGGAGGCGCAGCCCAGATGTAGCCCCCGGATCCGTGCAAACGCGGTTCCCGCTACAGGTGCTCCAGCACGTTCAGCAGGCGCCCCGCCGGGTCCCGCACGAAGAAGCGCCGCACGCCCCAGGGCTCGTCGCTCAGCGGGTAGGCGATCTCGGCACCCAGCGCCTGGGCCCGGCGGTGCACCTCCGCCACATCGTCCACCTCCACCGAGAGTTCCGGCACCGGCGTGCCCGAGCCGCCTTCGCTGGCCAGGCCCAACTGCGGGCGCATGCGCACGTCCTCCGGGGAAGCCAGGGTGACGATCCAGCCGTGGTCCATGACCACATCGAGGTCCAGCAGGCGGCGGTAGAAGTCCGCCAGCGCGGCGGGATCGGGGGTGGCGAAATTGGCGACCAGGCGCAGCACCTTCATGGTATCGGGCTCCTTGTTGAAGACCGCAGCAGCATAGCTGTGCGCGAATCGATGTAAAGCGTCCTTGACTCAAAAAAGCGCGCCGCATAATGTAAAGCACGCTTTCCATCCGAGGATCCCATCATGTCCCCACGCAAACGCTTCGCCCTGGAGTTCGGCCTCTCCATGACCCTCTACGTCGTCACGGTGGTGGTCACTTCCCTCTTCCTCGGCGACCTGCAGCCGGGCGTCGGCAAGACCCTGCTCGCCGTGCTGCCGGTGATCCCCCTGGTGGCGGTGGCCATCGCCGTGCTGCGGCAGTTGCGCCAGCTCGACGAGATGGGCCGGATGATCCAGCTCGAAGCCCTCGGCATCGCCTTCCTCGGCACCGCGCTGATCACCTTCTCCTACGGCTTCCTGGAAACCGCCGGCTTCCCACGCCTGTCGATGTTCATGGTATGGAGCCTGATGGGCCCGCTCTGGGCCCTGGGCGCCTTCATCGGCACGAGGCGCTACCGTTGATCAACCGCGTACGCGAACTGCGCACCGCAGCGGGCTGGTCCCAGGCCGAGCTGGCCGGGCACCTGGGGGTTTCACGGCAGACGGTGAACGCCATCGAAACCGGTCGCTACGACCCCAGCCTGCCCCTGGCCTTCCGCATCGCCAGGGTCTTCGCCCTGCCCATCGAGGCCATCTTCGACGCCCCCGAAGACTGACCCGCGCCAACCGGACACAGGGCCGCACCGTGACAGCGGCGGCCCCCACCCCCTATCCTTGCGCCCTCCGCCGCTCCGTCGGACCTTTCTTACCGTTTGCCCAAGGAAATTCCCATGCCCCATGAAGGCAGCCCGTTGCAGGTCGCCGTGGTCTTCCTGCTCGCCGCCGTCCTTGCCGTGCCTCTCGCCAAGCGCCTGCAACTGGGAGCCGTGCTCGGCTACCTGCTGGCCGGCGTGCTGATCGGCCCCTCCGTCCTGCGCCTGGTCAGCGACCCGCAGAACGTCGCCCACCTGTCCGAACTGGGCGTGGTGCTGCTGCTCTTCATCATCGGCCTGGAGCTCTCGCCCCGGCGCCTCTGGGTGATGCGGCGCTCGGTGTTCGGCGTCGGCCTGGCCCAGGTGCTGCTCACCGGCGCGCTGATCGCCGGCATCGCCTACCTGGCCTTCGCCCGTTCCTGGCAGAGCGCCGTGGTGCTGGGCCTGGGCCTGGCGCTCTCCTCCACCGCCTTCGGCCTGCAGATACTCGCCGAACGCAAGGAGCTGACCAGCCCCCACGGCCGCCTGGCCTTCGCCATCCTGCTGTTCCAGGACATCGCCGCCATCCCGCTGATCGCCCTGATCCCGCTGCTCAGCGGTGCCACCGCCGCCCGCGACGACGGCGGCCAGCTGGCCCACCTCGCCGAGGTAGTCGGCAGCATCGGCCTGGTGGTGATCGGTGGACGCTTCCTGCTGCGCCCGGTGTTCCGCATCGTCGCCCGCACCGGCCTGCAGGAGGTGTCCACCGCCACCGCGCTGCTGGTGGTGATCGGCACCGCCTGGCTGATGGAGCTGGCGGGCATTTCCATGGCCCTGGGCGCCTTCCTCGCCGGCCTGCTGCTGGCGGACTCGGAATACCGCCACGAGCTGGAAGCCCAGATCGAGCCGTTCAAGGGCCTGCTGCTGGGGCTGTTCTTCATCAGCGTGGGCATGAGCGCCGACCTCAGTCTGCTGCTGGGTCAGCCGCTGCTGGTGCTGGGCCTCACCGCGCTGCTGATCGGCCTCAAGTTCCCGGTGCTGTTCCTGGTGGGCCGCAGTGCCGGAGGCCTCACCCGCGAGAGCGCGCTGCGCCTGGGCGTGGTGCTGGCCGCCGGCGGTGAGTTCGCCTTCGTGGTGTTCAAGATGGCCCGCGACCAGGGCCTGTTCGACGCGCGCCTGCACGGCTTCCTGGTGCTGGCCATCACCCTGTCCATGGCACTGACGCCGCTGCTGATCCTCGCCATCAACCGCGTGTTCAAGGCCAAGCCCGCGCCGGTGAACGTGCCGCCGGAATACGAGAAGATCGAAAGCGACTCACCCCGCGTGGTGATCGCCGGCACCGGCCGCATGGGCCAGATCGTCGCCCGTGTGTTGCGCGCCCAGCGCGTGCCCTTCCTGGCCCTGGACACCTCGGTGGAAACCATCGAGCTGTCCCGCAGCCTGGGCCGCATGCCGATCTTCTATGGCGACCCGCTGCGCCCGGAAATCCTCCGTGCGGCCAAGGTGGACAAGGCCGAATTCTTCATCATCGCCACCGACGATCCGGTGACCAACCTGAAGACCACCGAGCTGGTGCGCCGCCTCTACCCACACCTGAAGATCATTTCCCGCGCCCGGGACCGCCAGCATGTGCACCAGTTGCTCGACCTCGGCGCCCTGCCGGTGCGCGAGACCTTCCACTCCAGCCTGGAGATGAGCCGCCAGGTGCTCATCGGCATGGGCCTGGACGAAGAGCAGGCCAATGCGCGCATCCGCCGCTTCCAGCGCCACGACGAGGAAGTGCTGGCGGCCCAGCACAAGGTCCATGGCGATGCCGCCGCGGTGATGCAGACCGCCCGCGAAGCCCGCGCCGAGCTGGAAACCCTGTTCGACGCCGACCGCATCGAGGACCAGGGCGTCAAGTAAGCCCCCAGCCGCCCGGCCTCAGGGCTGGGCGGCCTTCCAGGCGTTTATCTGCTCCAGCGTGGCGGTGACCCCGCCACACACCACCACCATCACCCGCCCATGGGCCCGCAGCGCCTCGTTCCCGGCATAGGCCAGGGCCAGCGCCGCGCCACAGGCCGGCTCGACGAGGATGCGCTGGTCATCGAGGAAGCGCTCGCAGGCTTCCAGCGCCGCCCGGTCACTCACCACCTGCGCCTGCACCGGGTGGCTGCGCCCCAGGGCGAAGGCCCGCTCGCACACCTGCCTGGCGCCGAGCGAGGTGGCCACGCTGTCGATGCGTTCCAGTTCGATGCGCCGTCCCGCTTCCAATGCCCGGGCGAAGGATGCCGCACCCGTGGTCTCGGCGGTAATCACCGGCACGGTATTCCAGCCGTTGCGCTGCAAGCCCTCCACCACGCCGCTGAACAAGCCGCCACCGCCCACCGAGAGCAGCACCGCGTCCGGGCGAAAGCCGCTGGCGGCCACCTCGTCCACCAGGCTCGCGTGGCCTTGCCAGAGCAGCGAGTCATCGAAGGGATGAATGAAGGCATCGGCCGCGCCCAGCATCGATTGCGCCAGGGCATTGGCCTCGTGCCAGGCGGCGCCGTGGACGATCACCTCGGCGCCCTCCTGGCGGATCAGCGCCTTGGCGCGCTCGGTGGTGGTTTGCGGCACCACCACCGTTACCGGGATCGACAGGCAGCGCCCGGCATAGGCCACGGCGATGCCCGCGTTGCCACCGGAGGACGAGATGAAGCGCCGCTTGCCCTGCCGTGCATGGGCCTCGCAGGCGGCACCGATGCCGCGCAACTTGAACGAGCCCGACGGCTGCAGGGCCTCCAGCTTCAGCCACACCTCGGTACCGGCGGCAAGGCTGAGGGGGCGGGAATGGATCAACGGGGTCTGGATATGCAGGGTCATCTCGGGCTCGCACGGCATTCTCGGGCCGCCAGTCTCGGCCGGCCAGGGCCGGGGCGTCTTGTATGTTCTTGCAGCGGAACAGCGGCGCGTCAAATTCCTTGAGCAACCCACGAGCGCAACGGTCTACCCCTTAACGCCCACAGGAAGCCCGCATGCAGAAGACGCCCGACCACGCCCATCTCGCCGGTCTGGAACTGGCCAGACAGCTGCTCGACACCGGCCCGCTCGAGGAGCTGACACAACGGCTCGACCTGGCGATCGCCCAGGCCCGCGCGGCGCAGCCTGCGGAGGGTGACGGCATCTACGAGCTGGAGCGCATCGCCGGCCAGCTGGAAGCCGGCGGGGCCATCGACCCGCCGCCGGTGTTCAGCGCAAGGCTCGACGCACCGGTGCGCCAGGGCACCTCCGTGGCGCTGATGCTGGTCCACCGACGCCTGGCGAAGTTGCGCGAGCAGCCCCCCGAAGGTTGAAGCAGAGGGATTCGCCGCCTGCAAACCGTCCGTCCGCTCGTGTGCGTCCGCCGCTGGCAGTACGCGCGGCCCATCTATCCTTAGGGCGTTGCATCAGGGAGTTAACATCGACAGGAGGTTGCCATGCGCTGTCCCTCGCAGTTGCCGAACGAAGCCGAACGCCTGCGTGCTCTCGTCGACTACGGTCTCGACGACGAACGCATGGTCCCCAGCCTGGATCCCGTGGTGCGCATCGCCGCTCGCATGTTCGGCATGCCCGTGGCCGCAGTGAACATGATCGGCAGCGACCATGTGTTCTTCGCCGCCAGCACCGGCGTCGGCGAAGTGGACATGGACCGCGACGTGTCCTTCTGCGCCCATGCCATCACCCAGGACCAGGTCATGGTGGTGCCGGATGCCACCCAGGACGACCGTTTCCACGACAACCCCCTGGTGCTCGGCCCCACCAACCTGCGCTTCTATGCCGGGGTGCCGCTGCTCTCCGCCGAGGGCCTGCCCCTGGGGGCGCTGTGCATCATCGACGACCAGCCCCACCAGGACTTCTCCGAAGAAGACCGCGAGCGCCTGCGGGAGCTGGCGCGCATGGCCACCGACCGCCTGGAGCTGCGCCGCATCGAAGTGAGCGCCGAGCGCAAGCGCCCCGCCTTCGAGACCTACGCCGGCCATTCGGACACCCCGGTGCTCTGGTTCGACCACCGGGGCCATATCCTCGCCTGGAACCCCGCCGCCGCCGACCTGCTGGGCTACGCCCCCGAGGAAGGCGCCGGGCTGCCGGTGGAGGCGCTGCTGGCCGTGGCCGAGCGCCCGCCCTTCCTGGCGCTGATCCGCCGTGCCGTGACCGCCGGCTACCTGGCTGACCTGAGCACGCCCACCACCCTCAAGGGCCTGCACAAGGACGGCAGCGAATTCGACCTGGGCCTGTCGCTGTTCTCCTGGAGCGAAAAGGGCTACCCGCGCTTCGAAGCCGTGCTCAGCGACGACAGCCAGCGCCAGCAGGAAGAGGCCGAGTTGCGCCGCCTGGCCACCTTCGACGCCCTCACCGGCCTGGCCAACCGCGGCTGCTTCTACCGCCGTGCCGAAGAGGCGCTGCTGGCGGCCGAGCCGGTGACGGTGACGGTGCTGATGATCGACCTGGACGGCTTCAAGGACGTCAACGACACCCTGGGCCACCTGATCGGCGACGGCATCCTGCGGGAAGTCGCGAACCGCCTGGCCGCCATTGCAGGCCCCAGCGACCTGGTGGCGCGCATCGGCGGCGACGAGTTCGCCCTGCTGCTCACCGGCATCACCCAGCCCGAGTCCGCGCTGCTGGTGGCGCATAACGCCATCAGCGACATCGCCCAGCCCATCCTGGTGGACGGCCATGAAGTGCGGGTCGCGGCCAGCTGCGGCCTGGCCCTGGCGCCCCTGCATGCTCTGGAGGCACTGGAGCTGGTGGGTGACGCCGACCTGGCGCTGTTCAAGGCCAAGGGCGTTGGCCGCAGCCAGGTGGCCGCCTTCACCCCCGAACTGCGCATGGAGGCGGTGAGCCGCCATTTGCACGCCATGGAGCTGCACCGCGCGGTGGAGAACCGCGAGTTCGTGCTCTTCTACCAACCCCAGGTGCGCCTCAGCGACGGCTCCCTGCGCGGCGCCGAAGCCTTGATCCGCTGGCAGCACCCCGAGCGCGGGCTGCTGCCACCTGCGGCCTTCCTGCCGGCCCTGGAGGGCGGCCCGCTGGCGGCCAGCGTGGGCAGCTGGATACTCGACGAGGCCTGCGCGCAATTGGCCTTCTGGCGCAACAACGGCGCCGAGGACATACGCATGGGCGTGAACCTGTTCAGCGCCCAGTTCCGCGTCGGCGACCTGGTGACCGAGGTGCTGGAGGCCCTGGCCCGCTACGGCCTGCCCCCGGAGTCCCTGGAGCTGGAAGTCACCGAGAACATCGTGCTGGATAACGACGACATCGTGCTGGAAACCCTGCAGCGCCTGCGGGCCCACGGCGTCGGTATCGCCTTCGACGACTTCGGCACCGGCTACGCCTCGCTGATCCTGCTCAAGACCTACCCCCTGAGCCGGATCAAGATCGACCGCTCCTTCGTCCAGGGCATCCTGGAGTCGCGCCGGGATGCCTCGGTGGTCCGCGCCATCCTCGACATGGCACGCAGCTTCGATCTGGAGACCATCGCCGAGGGCATCGAAAGCGACGCCCAGCGCGCCCGCCTGAAGATGGAACGCTGCGGCGAAGGCCAGGGCTACCTGTTCTCCCGCCCCATGTCCGCCCAGGCCTTCACCGAGGCGTACCACATCCGCCTGCCGGTGCGCACCGCCAGCTAGCCGGGCGGCGGGCCAACGCAGAAACGACGAAGGGCGCCTCGAGGCGCCCTTCTGCATCCATGGAACTCGATGGGATCAATGCCACCAGCGCGGCAGGCCCTTGCGCTGCTCTTCGCTGCTGTTGCCACGGTCGACCTGGGTTTCGCTGACGGAAGCGCGGTCGCTGGCAGCGTCCTTGAAGGCACGCTCGATGGTGGAATGGTGGTCGGCGGCGCTGACGCTGAACGCGCTGCTGGCGACGACGGCGGCAAGCAGGGTGGCGGTGAAGTAGCGGCTCATGTTGGATTCTCCTGTGGGGATGGGTGAGTGATTCGACGGGGCCAGTGTCGCGTCACCGCCCCGCCCGGAGAAACGCAATCGGTCACTAGTGGATATCAGCGAAATCGATTGCGGCCATCCCGGCCCGGTGCCGGCGGCAGATCTTTCGCGGCTGAAGCCGCTCCCACACCAACCGACGCACCGCGCCGCTGTAGGTCGGGTGCAACCCGACATGTGCCGGGATTTCGCGAGTTTCACCCGCCCTACGAATCCCGCACACGTCACGTCATAGGTCCTGGCACGCCCCGTAGGAGCGAGCTCTGCTCGCGAAGCTCTTGCTGGAACCCGTAGGAGCGAAGTGCGTAGGGTGGATGGCGCTTTTCTCATCCACCAGGCGGTGCCGCAGGGGGCACCGAGCCAGGGCAGTCCTGCGGCCTGCTGGGCGAATGAATTCGCCCCTACAGGTGCCACCCAACAGGCCGTTATCCCGCCTGGACCTGGCTCCGCGCGGCCAGGCGGGTGTGCAGGCCGAAGGCGACCAGGGCCAGCAGCGGCAGCACGGCACCGAGGGCGGCGATGGCCTGCCAGCCGCCTTGCTCGTACAGCAGGCTGGCGATGGATGAACCGACGGCGCCACCGATGAAGATGCTGGTCATGTACAGCGCGTTCAGCCGGCCGCGGCTGGCGGCATCCAGGGCATAGACCTCGCGCTGGCCCAGCACCATGTTCATCTGCACGGCGAAATCCAGCAGCACGCCGGTCAGCGCCAGGCCGACCACGCCCCAGGGCAGGCCGAACAGGGCCGGGAGAAAGCTGAGGATGGCCAGCAGCATGGCGCAGCGCGACATGCTCCGGGTGTGCCCAGCGTCGGCCAGGCGCCCGGCGATGGGGGCGGCCATGGCACCGATGGCGCCGACCAGGGCGAAGAGCGCGATCTGCGACTGGGACAGCCCATGGTTGCGCGCCAGCTCCACCGGCACGGCGGTCCAGAACAGGCTGAAGGTGCCGAACATCAGCGCCTGGTACAGCGAGCGCTGGCGCAGCACCGGCTCGCGGCGGAACAGGTGCCAGAGCGAAGCCAGCAACTGGCCGTAGCTGGCGCGGTGGTCGGGGCGCCGGCTGGGCAGCGCCATGGCCATCACCAGGGCGATCAGCAGCATCAGCCCGGCAGCGCCGAAGAACACCGCGCGCCAGCCGAAGTGGTCCGCCACCACGCTGGACAGCGGCCGCGCCAGGAGGATGCCCAGCAGCAGCCCGCCCATGATCCCACCGACCACCCGGCCCCGGGATTCCTCGGGCGCCAGGTGCGCGGCCAGGGGGATCAGCATCTGCACCGAGACCGAGCTGAAGCCGATCAGGGCCGAGACCAGCAACAGAACGGCGGGCGCGTCGGCCAGGGCCATGCCCCCCAGGGCGAGGACGCTGACGCCGAGGGTGGCGAGCATCAGCCTGCGGTTTTCCAGCAGGTCCGCCAGGGGCACCAGGAAGAACAGCCCGAGGGCGTAGCCGACCTGGGTCAGGGAGACGATCAGGCTGGCGCCGTGGGTGGAGATGCCGACATCGGGGGCGATCAGCTCGATGATCGGCTGGGCGTAGTAGATGTTGGCGACGATGGCGCCGCAGCAGAAGGCGAAGAGCAGCACCAGGCCCCGGCTGAGCGCCTGGGGGGCATGGGCGGCGAAATGGCTGGAAGGGTTCATCCAACGGTCCTCAGGGTGTAACGGTTCGAGGCGCCTATCCTGGGCAAGGTGGCGGGCGGAGGGAATCCGCCCGGGGCGCAAAGCGGCTTTGCCTTTTGCGCAATGCCAGCCGCTAGAGCAAGCCGCCGACGAATTCGATGAAGGCCGCGACCCGCCGCGAACCCCGCTGGCTGGGCAGGTAGAGCGCGCTGATCACCGCGCAGGTGTCGTCCGGGTTGACCAGGTGCTCGGGGAACAGCGGCAGCAGGCGGCCGGCAGCGATATCCGCATCCACCAGCCAGTCCGGCAGCAGCGCCACCGCCGACCCGGCCAGCGCCACGTCGCGCAGCACCTCGACGTTGTTGCTGCGCATGCGCCCACGCACCGGTACGCGGACTTCGCCATCCTCGCCGCTGAAGGTCCAGACCTGGCGGGCCGCACCGTAGTTGAAGCGCAGGCAGTCGTGCTCGGCCAGGTCCAGCGGCTGCTCGGGCGTGCCGTGCTCCGCCAGGTAGGCCGGGCTGGCCACCACATGGCGGCGGAACTGCCCCAGGCTGCGGGCGACCACGCCATCCATGGGCGCCGCCGCACCGAGGCGGATGGACAGGTCCACCCGCTCGCCGAGCAGGTCGACGATCTCGTCGGTCAGGGTGATATCCAGTTCCAGGCGCGGGTAACGACGCAGCAGCTCGCCGATCCTGGGCGAGATCAGGCAGCGGCCGAAGGCGCTGGGGAGCGAAACCCGCAGCGGCCCGCTGGGTTCCTCGCCGCCGTCCATCACCGAGGCATCGGCCTCGGCCATGTACTCCAGCACCTGGCGCGAACTCTGGTAATAGGCGGCACCGGCCTCGGTGACCGTCACCTGGCGCGTGGAGCGGTTGAGCAGCACCGTGCCCAGCTCCTGCTCCAGGGCATCGACCATGCGCGTGACCGAGGAGGTGGCCAGGCCCAGGCGCCGTGCGGCTGCCGAGAAGCCCTTGGCGTCCACGGCGGCGACGAACATCTTCAGGGCCAGCAGCTTGTCCATGGGCGCTCCGGGGAATGGAAAAGCCCGGCGCAGGGCCGGGCTGGGGATCGGCGGATGATACCTGGCGCCGCTCCAGGCTTCACCGTCAACCGGTGGCTTTACCCGCCTCCTCCCCCGGAGCCGCCTCCCGCTCCGGCGCGCGCTCGCGCACCAGCGGCCAGAACAGCTCATGCTGCCAGCTCACCGGCCGCAGGTGCTCGATGCCGTAGCGCTCGGGGCGGCGGCGGGTGATCTTGGCCGTGCCGAACAGCACATCCCAGAAGAACAGCAGGTTGCCGTAGTTGCCCTTGTAGTGGGTCACACCATCGTCGGCGCTGAGGCCGTGGTGGGCCGAGTGGGTGGAGGGCGTGGAGATGGTCCGTTCCAGCAGCCACATCAGCGGCCGCAGGGGGCGGATGCGGTAGAGCCTGTCGTCCCAGGGCACGCTGCTGTGGGCGCCGAAGATCACGCACATCTTGAGGATCAGGTAGACGTAGTAGACCGGCGCCAGCCCCATGTGGATGAGCATCCCGCTCAGCCACAGGCCCGGCATCAGCAGGTAGTAGAAGCTGTTGTTGCGGTAGACGATGCGGATGCTCATGTAGGGCGCCGAGTGGTGCGCCCGGTGCAGGGCATAGAGCAGCGGCACGCGGTGGGCCAGGCGGTGCCAGGCGTACTGGGTGAGGTCATCGAACACCAGGAACAGCGCGAACCCCGCCAGCCAGGGCAGGCCAGCCAGGCTGCCCTTCGCCTCGGGCACGAAGTGGTCCAGCAGCCTGGCGCTGACGGTCATCACCAGGGGGAAGGTGAAACCCAGCAGCAGACTGGAGCCGATGATCTCGATCAGCGCGTCACGGCGCCGACCCTGGGGTTGGCGGAAGCAGGCACAGGCTATTTCCAGCAGGATGAACCCCAGGAAGATGGCGGCGACTATCAGCGTGGGGTGGTTGGCGAGCGTTGTTGTATTCATGGCAATCTCGTTCCGGCCCGACAGGGGCATTGCCCAGCCATAAGAAACCAGGACACCCGCCCGACCTATGCGAGAAGAGGACAGAAACATCCGAATCGAGGCCAAGTCGCCAGTCCGGCGCTTCCATCGCGGCGCCATGGGCCAGGTGCTGGAGCGTTACCTCGATGCGCAGTCCCGTGGCCCACAACGCGACTACCAGTTGGTGGAACTGGAGCAGCTCTGGGCGGATGCCGCGCGCCACGACCCCGCCATCGGCCTGCACCTGTTCGCCCGGTTCAGCTCGCGGGACCTGCACGTGCTCACCCAGCTGTGCCTGTATTGCCTCGACGTCGCCCAGGCCGTCGCCTGCTGGGCGCGCTATGCACCGCTGGCCTCGGACATGGAGAACCTGGCCCTGGTGGAAGATGCCAGCGGCCTCGCCGTGGAGCTGCGCATCGACGCGCCCGAAGGCCTGGCCCGCTACGTGGTCGAGCACTACAACGTGATGGCCCTGACCCAGTTGCGCCGGGGCACAGGCGTCGAGGTGAAACCGGCACGGGCCTGCTTCACCTACCCCCGCCCCGCCTATCACGCCGAATACCGGGCCTGGTTCGGCGATGACCTGCAGTTCGGCTGCGACCACAACCGCCTGTACTTCGCCCCGACCACCCTCACCCTGCCGATGCTGGGACACAACCCCGGCATGCTCGACCTGCTGACCAGCGAACTCGACCGCCGCCTGGCCCGCCAGCACCAGCTCAGCGGCTGGGCCGCCCGGGTCGCCAGCGGCGTGCGCCGCAGCCTGGCACGGGGTGAGGCGCCGAGCCTGGAGAACCAGGCCGAAGCCCTGCACCAGAGCCCGCGCACCCTACGCCGACGCCTGGAGGAACAGGGCCTGACCTTCCGCCAGTTGCTCGACCTGGTGCGTGGCGAACTGGAACAGCACCTGGAGTTGCAGGGCCTGGGCCGCGCGGAGATCGCAGAACAGCTCGGCTACGCCGACCTGGCCGCTTACCAGCACGCCCGCAAGCGCTGGCGCGACTAGGGCCGTAGCCCGGGCTTCAGCTCGAGAGGATGAGAGTTATCAGAAGGAATGCCGCTCAGCGGGCGCTGATGCGGTAGACGCAGCGGGAGGCATTGGCCAGCAGGTGCTGCTCGCGGACCACCTCGGCCCCCTCGCCCACCACTTCCTGGAACAGTTGCAGCTCGGAGCGGCAGAACCCCTGGCAGCTGCGCGCCGCCACGCAGATGGGGCAATGGTCCTCGATCAGCAGCCAATCCTCGCCATCCCGTTCCACCCGCGCCATGTAGCCCTCGGTCGAGCGTACCGCCGCCAGCTGCTCCAGGCGCCTGGGCAGGCTGCGGCTGCTGCAGGCCTGGCGATAGACCGCGCGGGACTCCGCCTCGCGCTGGCAGATCAGGCGGTCCAGCCCCTCTTCGCCGAACAGCTGGCGCACCGAACCGATCAACTGCACCGTGAGCTGCGCGTGGGTATCCGGGAAACGGGCGTAACCGGCATCGGTGAGCACCCAGTTCTGCCTCGGCCGCCCGGCACCGGATGCCGGCTCCTGGCGACCTTCCACCAGCCCGGCCGCCACCAGCTTCTGCACCTGCTGGCGCGCCGCTTCCGGCGTCATCTCCAGGGCCTGCGCCAGGGCGGCGGTGGACACCGGGCCCCGGGTCTTGATCAGCAGCAGGGTGCGATCGCCGGTGGAGGCAGCGGTGTCGGTGATGGGGTCGGAGGTGGTCAAGGCGCGGTCCGGATATCCAAGCGAATGGTTGCATATTAGAGAGCCGCCAGAAGCGCGTCGAGCGGGGATCGCCCTGCGTCCTGGGTAGCTTCTTCCCATGGGCCAGGCGGGTTATCCGGCCACGCCATCCTTTGGCTGGCTGGGCAGCGCCTTGGATGGGTCTAGCCTGCGCCTACCGCCCCGGGCCAAGGACAGCCAACGGGGCATCGCATGCTGACAAGGATCGACACGATGAACCCTTACAAAGCCGCCCTGAAGATACTGGCCCTGCTCGGCCTGGCCATCTGGTCCCTGGTTTCCTCCGCCTTCACGCCCGGCGGCGCCTTCACCGCCACCGGCCCCTTCAGCGTGAAGTACAACCCGGTGCTGCCGGCGGTCGCCTGCACGCTCACGGTGCACGGGGTTGCCAACCCCGGCGGTGGAGCCTCCGTGACTGCCGCCACCCTGACCGGCAGCAACCCGCTCTGCGCGACCATTGCCCCGCAAGGCCTGCCCTGGCCCTGGCAACCGACCAGCGTCACGACCGTGAATGTCAGCAATATGGGCATCAAGATCGGCACCGTGACCTGCAGCGCCGCAACGCTGGCCACCAACTGGAGCAACACCAGCAACAGCCTTTCAGCGACCAGCCTGCCCTGGGGCAGTTGCACGCTGCAGAGTCTGACCCTGGTGACCACGCCGGCGCTCACCCTGCCCTGACACCGGGTGTGCCATGAAAAAACCGCGCAGCTGTAGCGGGTGATGCCGGCGACGGCCCGGTAGTGTTGCGCGACCGGCCGCACCTGCGGCCCTCGCCAGGACCGCTGCCATGCTCGACCTCGACACCTTCGTCATCTTCACCTGCGCGGTAGCGCTGCTGTTGATCTCGCCGGGGCCGAACATGGCCTTCGTCATCAGCCACGCGGTCTCCCACGGCTGGCGCGGCGGTGTCGCGGCAGCGCTGGGCATCAGCCTGGCGGATGCGACCCTGACCCTGCTCACCGCCGCCGGCATCACCGGCCTGGTGGCGGCCTGGCCGCCCTCCTTCGACATCATCCGTTTCGCCGGCGCGCTCTACCTCGCCTGGATGGCCTGGAAGACCCTGCGCAGCAGCGCGGCTGCCGACGGTTCCGCCGTGGAACCGGTGCAGCTGAAGACGGTACTGGTGCGCGCCACCCTCAACAGCCTGCTCAACCCCAAGGCGCTGCTGTTCTTCATCGTCTTCCTGCCACAGTTCGTGGTGCCCGAGCGCGGCCCCATCGCCGAGCAGCTCCTGCTGCTGGGCGCCCTGCTCACCCTGCTGGCCTTCCTCTTCCATGCCGCCCTGGGGCTGGCCGGCGGCTCCGTGAGACGCCGCCTCAGCGGCCGCAGCCGTTTCGCCAACCTGCAGAAATGGGGCCTGGCCAGCCTGTTCGGCGCCCTCGCCCTGCGCCTGGTGGTGATGCAGCGGCCGAACTGATGCCCGAAGCACCGTATCCCTCTGTAGCAAGGGGCCCGGCGTACACACCTGCTTGCACAACGGCCCCGGCCGGACACATGGCCGATCCCCCACGCTGATGGAATCACCCGGTCGGCGCTCCCTGTCGCGAGCGCGCCCAAAGGAGTGATTCCGATGAACCTGCCCTTTCCCCGTGGCTGGCGGCTGTTCTGGCTGCTGAGCCTGACGGTGCTGCTGATGAGCGCCACCATCCTCGCCCTTGCACCGGACCTGGTGGACGGCCTGCGCCAGGTGATCCGCGCCACCGCACGCAGTTCGCTCGCGCTGTTCCTGCTGACATTCGCCGCCTCGTCCCTCGCGGTGCTGCTGCCCTCACCGTCCACCCGCGCCCTGGTGAGTGAACGCCGCTACCTGGGCCTGGCCTTCGCCGCTTCGCACCTGGTGCATGCGGTCGCCATCTACGCCTACGCCCGCGTGGCGCCGGAGCTGTTCTTCAACGGCCGCACGCTGGCCAACAGCCTGCCGGGCAGCCTGGGCTACCTGATGATCCTGCTGCTGGCGATCACCTCCTTCCGCGCCCCGGCCCGCCTGCTGGGGCCCCGTGCCTGGAAGGCCCTGCACCGCACAGGCGTATGGGCGATCTGGCTGGTGTTCATGCTGGCCCTGGCCAAACGCGTGCCGATGAGCCCCTGGTACCTCCTGCCTCTGGGCATCACCGCCGCCACCGCACTGCTGCGCCTGGCCGCGTGGTGGCGGCGGCGTTCGGTGCGCGGGATGGCCAGGGCGCGGGCCTGACGCCAGACGAACAAAGCCCCGCCGGTCCTGCGACCGGCGGGGCTGGGGTGACGCCGTGGCTTATGCGACGACCGGGATCGCCGGGTCGGCGGCGGCCAGGGCTTCGGTGCGGTTGGCGGCCGGCGGGTAGATCCACACGCTGTTGATCTGGGTCTTCAGCTGCTTGCCTTCCTCACGCACCAGCTTGACCTGGCGGTCCCAGCCTTCGGTGAACACCGCGCCCCAGGCGCCCAGGTCCAGGCAGGTGACGTACTTGGGCTGGCTGTAGGGGATCGGTTCGACGCCGAGCAGGTTGGCGGCGACGTTGTTGCCGGCCGAGCGGCCCAGGGCGATGGCGTGCTGGCAGGACATCAGGGCGAAGTTGCCTAGGTCGTCGGAGGCGGCGTAGGCCACGTCACCGGTGGCGAAGACGTCGTCCTGGCCGATCACCTTGAGGTTGCGGTCCACGTGCAGGCGGCCCTGGGCATCACGCTCGGCGGGGATCTGTTCGGTCAACGAGCTGGCACGCACGCCCACGGTCCAGACCACGGTGCTGGCCTCGATGCGACGGCCGTCGGCGAGGGTCACGCCGCCTTCGTCCACCGAGGCGACGCTGGCGTCCAGGCACCATTCGATGCCCAGCTCTTCCGAGGCTTCGACGATCTGCGCACGCGGGCCGTCGCCCAGGGCGGCGCCGATGCGCGCGCCACGGTCGACCACCACCACCCGTACCTCAGCATCGGCGCCCAGCGCTTCACGCAGGCGGGCCGGCATCTCGGCGGCGGTTTCGATGCCGGTGAAGCCGCCACCGGCGACCACCACCGTGTTGCGCGCCCTGGAGGCCGGCAGCGCGCCCAGCGAGCGGATGTGTTCTTCCAGGCGCACGGCCTCTTCGATCTGGTCGACGTCGAAGGCGTGCTCGACGCCCGCCATCTTCGGCCGCACCACGCTGCTGCCGGTGGCCAGTACCAGGCGGTCGTAGGCCAGCTCGGCCGGAGCGCCCTGCTCGTCGCGGTAGGCCACGCGCTTGCCTTCCACATCGATGCGGTCCACCAGGCCCTTGACGAAGTTCACGCCGACGGCGGCGAACAGCTCGCCCAGAGGCGCCTTCATGCGGTGCACGCCGGCTTCGTAGAAACGCGGACGCACGCGCAGTTCGGCCTGGGGCGCGAGGACACTGACCTCGACATCGGTGCGGCCATGGATGTCCAGCAGGCGCGTGGCGCTGAGGGCGCTCCACATGCCACCGAAGCCAGCGCCGACGATCAGGATGCGTTGTTTCATGTTCGTGTCTCCAAGAGGTAAGGGTCGTGTTCGGTTCGAATAAGGACGGGGCTACGAGTGGCGCCAACTGCATGTCCGGGTACTGCTGTTTGTGTGGCGCCATCAGCCGCTCACATCTACGACTATATTGATCGTAGTTTATGGCGACAAGTATTTTTTCTTTGCCCTCCACTGCTTCGCTCGCCATGCTGCTGGCTGCACCGCTCAAGGGCGCACCTTTCTGCAGCCTCCAAGGCACTGAGCAACGGCGCTGGAGCGGACGGGCGGGAGCCCCGCCCATCTCCGAAGCCGTAGCGGGCCTTGAGATGCATGGGAACAGATCGCAGAATATATGCGACACAAACAGTCGGAGTTATGAATGTCTCTTTACAGCGCAGGGGTCGAGTACGGCATCCACTGCCTGCTCTTTCTCGTGGACGACCGTGGTGACAGCCGCGAAGCCAGCGTGCGCGACATGGCCGAACTGCAGGGCGTGCCCCAGGAGTACCTGGCGAAGGTGTTCACCAAGCTGGCCAAGGCCGGGCTGGTGGCCGCGACCGAAGGCGTGCGCGGCGGCTTCCGCCTGGCCCGCCCCTCGGACGAGATCACCGTGCTGGATATCGTCCGCGCCATCGATGGGCACAAGTCGATCTTCGAATGCCGGGATATCCGCGGGCGCTGCGCCCTGTTCGAAGGCTCGCCGCCGGAGTGGGCGCTGGAAGGCACCTGCTCCATCCATGCGGTGATGCTGACAGCGCAGAAGCGCATGGAAGAGGCGCTGGCCCAGCAGACCATCCTCGACATTTCCCGCCGTGTGGGCCGCAAGCTGCCCGCCGAGTTCGGTGCCCGGGTCGCCGAGTGGATGGACGAACGCCAGCAGAACCGCACCGGCGGCGAGTCGATCCCCCTGGTCAACCTGCCCGACTGACCCGGCCCCGGCTCAGAACAGGTCGAGCTGGCCGTCGATCAGCTTGCTGAAATCGCCCTGGACGAAGGGCAGGATGGCGTCCGCCACCGGCTGCAGCTGGCGGGTGACGTAGTGGTCGTAGTCGATGGGCGCGCGGCGGTTCTCCAGGGGCTCGGGCCCGGCGACGGTGATCAGGTAGCTGATCCAGCCGCCGTTCTGGTACTGACGCGGGCGCCCCTGGCTCTGGTTATAGTCGTCGGCCAGGCGCGCGGCACGCACATGGGGCGGGACGTTGCGCTCGTAGTCGTCCAGCCGCCGGCGCAGGCGCTTGCGGTAGATCAGCAGCTCGTCCAGCTCGCCGGCCAGGGTGCGGCGCACGTAGTCGCGCACATAGTCCTGGTAGGGCTCGCGGTTGAAGATGCGCAAATACAGCTCCTGCTGGAAGCGCTGGGCCAGCGGCGACCAGTCGGTGCGCACCGTTTCCAGCCCCTTGAAGACCATCTCCTCGCTGCCGTCGGCACGCGTCACCAGCCCGGCGTAGCGCTTCTTGCTGCCCTCCTCCGCGCCCCGCACCGTGGGCATCAGGAAGCGGCTGTAGTGGGTTTCGTACTGCAGTTCCAGCGCGCTTTCCAGGCCGTATTCCTGCTGCAGGTGTTTGCGCCACCACTGGTTGACCCGCTGCACCAGTGATCGACCGATGGCGGCCGCCTCCTGCTCGCCATGGGCGCGGCCGAGCCAGACGAAGGTGGAGTCGGTGTCGCCGTAGATCACCTGGTGCCCCTGCCCCTCGATCAGCTCGCGGGTGCGGCGCATGATCTCGTGGCCGCGCAGGGTGATGGATGAGGCCAGGCGCGGGTCGAAGAAGCGGCAGCCGCTGGAGCCGAGCACGCCGTAGAAAGCGTTCATGATGATCTTCAGTGCCTGGGACAGCGGCTGGTTGTGCTCGCGCTTGGCCGTCTCGCGCCCCTGCCATACGCGCTCGACGATGGCCGGCAGGCAGTGCCGCGTGCGCGAGAAACGCGCCTCGCGGAAGCCCGGTACCGAGTGTTCGTCATCGGGCTGGCGCAGCCCTTCCACCAGCCCCACCGGGTCGATGAGGAAGGTGCGGATGATCGAGGGGTACAGGCTCTTGTAGTCCAGTACCAGCACCGACTCGTACAGGCCGGGGCGCGAATCCATGACGAAGCCGCCCGGGCTGGCCTCGGGCATGCGTTCGCCCTGGTTGGGCGCGACGAAGCCCTGGCGGTGCATCAGCGGGATGTACAGGTGACAGAAGGCGGCCACCGAGCCTCCGCTGCGGTCGGCGGGCAGGCCGGTGACGGTGGCCCGTTCGAGGAGGAAGGTGAGCAGCTCGGTCTTCTCGAAGATGCGCGTCACCAGCTCGCAGTCCTTGAGGTTGTAGCGCGCCAGGGCGGGCTTGTCCTCGGCGAACATGCGGTTGATCTCGTCCATGCGCTGGTAGGGGGTGTCGATGGCCTTGCCTTCGCCGAGCAGGGTCTGGGCGACGTTCTCCAGGCTGAACGAGGGGAAGCTCCAGGTGGCCGAGCGCAGTGCCTCGATGCCGTCGATGATCAGCCGCCCCGGGGCTTCGGCGAAGTAGTGGTTGTTGCGGCTGCCGTGCTCGCGCCAGCCCATGGCCTCGCCGCCACGTCCCAGGCGCAGGGGCACCTTGAGACGCTTGGCGTGTTCGTTGAGCACGCGCAGGTCGAACTGCACCAGGTTCCAGCCGATGATGGCGTCCGGGTCGTGCTCCACCAGCCACTGGTTGAGGCGTTCGAGCAGCTGCGCGCGGTCGTCGCAGTACTCCAGGTCGAAGTCCACCTCGCTGGCATCGCCGTTGGGCGGGCCGAGCATGTACACCTGGCGCTGGCCGCAGCCTTCCAGGGCGATGGAGTAGAGCTCGCCGTGGAGGGTGGTCTCGATGTCCAGGGACACCAGGCGCAGACGCGGACGGTAGTCGGGCGCCGGCTTCATCTGCCCGTCCAGCAATGCGCCCTCGGCATCGGGCGTGCCGCCGAAGAGCACCGGGGCGGTGATGAAGCGCTCCATCAGGTAGCGCTCGGGCGGGCGGATATCGGCCTCGAAGACGTCGACACCGGCCTGGCGCAGGCTCTTGTCCAGGCCGATCAGTTGCCGGTGCTGCTGGCAATAGAGGCCGAGCACCGGGCGGTGGCGGAAATCGCAGAGCCCCAGGGGTCGCAGCTCGACGCCACGCTCGTTCTTCAGCAGCGCCTCGGCGCGCTCGCGCTGCTCGGCGGGGAGGAAGGCCACGGAGGTCTGCGGCGCCAGGCGCAGGTAGCGGGGGCCGTCATCGGTCGCCAGCCAGAAGCCCACTTCCGTGCCCGCGGGCGTATCGCGCCAGTGCCGGGTCAGGACGAAGCCCTGCTGTAGTTCCACCTTGCGACCTCGAGGAAAGATTCAGGGGCGCGATTCTACGTGGCCCAGGCGGCTCGCGCCCGCCCGATCGGCTAGTCGCGGGTGCTCCTGACTTCCTTCAGCTTGCCTTCGATGAAGTGCAGCTCGCGGGTCATGCCGTTGCGCGGGCCGTAGGTCCAGATGTCCACGGTCACCGCGTTGAGCTTGGGCACGCCGTTGTTGCGCAGGGCCGGCAGCGTGCGCACGCGCTTGTCCGGCTCGCCGCATTTGCGCAGCACCTCCGCCAGGCTGTCTTCCTGCAACACCAGGCCCTTGCTGCAACGCAGGGTCAGGGCCTGGGCCGGCGCACACCAGGCCGCGATGAGCAGCAAGGCGAGCAATGCACGGGGGATAAAAGGCTTCATGGGGAGTCCTCCAGCGCTCGTCAGCGCTTGATCGCCTGCAACGTATAGCTCAGGGGCAGGCGCCAGGGTGCCTCGTCCAGGCGCCATTCGCCATCGGCGTGCTGGCTCATGCGCCCGGGCAGCGCGTTCCACGGCAGGCTCTGGTGCTCCTCCAGGGCGGTGATCTCCATGCCGTGGCCGAGCAAGGCGGTGATGATTTCGCCCAGGCCGTGGTTCCAGATGTGGGTGACGGTGGCAGTGAGCGTGTCGGGGGACTCCACGTAGGTGGTGTCGCATTCCCAGACCAGCGGCTCGGCCCGTTCGAAGTACGGCAGGTCGACATGGATGGCGTCCTCCCGCTCCTCGTCTATCGCCCACATCATCGGGTGCCCCTCACGGATGAACAGGCGCCCGCCCGGCTTCAACAGCGAGGCCACGACGCGGGCCCAGCGCTCGATGCTGGGCAGCCAGCAGAGCGCACCGATACCGGTGTAGACGAGGTCGAAGGCGCCGGGTTCCAGCACCTGGTCGGCGTCGTACACATCCGACTCCAGCCATTCCAGCGGCGTGCCGCAACGCTCGGCCAGGGAACGGGCCTCGGCGATGGATTGCGGGGAGAAATCCAGCCCGCACATCTGCGCGCCGAGCCGGCTCAGGGACAGGGTGTCGGTGCCGATGTGGCACTGCAGGTGCACGCCGCGCAGGCCACTGATGTCGCCGAGGCGCGGCAGGTCGAAACGCACCACCTCGGACAAGTGCTGCGGGTCGGCGACGAAGGCCGCCGCGTCATAGCCGCGCGAGGTGGCGTGAAGCACCGCGCGCTGGTCCCAGTTGGCCTTGTTCAGGTGGATGTAGTCGCTCATGGAAATCTCCTTTTCCGGTGAATCATCGAGTCAAAACCAGGATTCAGGGCGACTCCGGCGGCGCCATGCCCTTGGGCCAGAGCATCCAGATGCGCCCTTCCTGCTTCATATTGCCGGCCAGCTCGCCGGCCTCGTGGCCGGTGCCCCAGAACAGGTCCGCGCGCACTTCGCCGACGATGGCGCCGCCGGTGTCCTGGGCCGCCACCGGGCGCACAACGGGCGCACCGTCCGGGCGGGTGGTGGAAAGCCAGAGCAGGCTGCCGAGGGGGATCACCTTGCGGTCGATGGCCACGCTGTAGCCGGCGGTGAGCGGCACATTGAGGGAGCCGCGCGGGCCTTCGTTGCTGTCCGGGCGGGCACTGAAGAACACATAGCTGGGGTTGCTGGCCAGCAGCTCATCGACCCGGCCGGGGTTGGCGACGGCCCAGTCACGGATGCGGCCCATGCTCACCTCCTCCTTCTGCAGCAGCCCCTGCTCCACCAGCCAGCGGCCGACGGGGCGATAGGGGTAGCCGTTCTGGTCGGCGTAACCGATGCGCAGTTGGCGGCCATCGTCCAGCTGGATGCGCCCGGAGCCCTGGATCTGCAGGAACTGCAGGTCCACCGGGTCGTTGAGCCAGGCCAGCACCGGCGCCTTGACGCCCTCGCCACGAATGGCGGCGGCATCGTCGTAGGGCTTGAGCACCCGGCCTTCGAGACGGCCGCGCAGGCGCTTGCCCTTGAGCTCGGGGTAGATCTCGTCCAGGGCAACGACGATCAGGTCGTCCGGCACGCCGTAGACCGGCACCTGCCCCTGCTCGGTGCGTTGCAGGTGGCCGGGGTAGACCGGCTCGTAGTAGCCGGTGATCAGGCCGTGCTCGCCCTTCTCCGCCGAACGCAGGCTGTAGGGCTGCAGGTTGGCACCGAGGAAGGCACGGACGGCGCTGGCTTCCATGGGCACCGGTGCCGCAGCAGCGCAGGTGCCGGACCAGACCGGGTCCTTGGCCAGGCGAGTGCAGGCCGAGCGCCAGGCGGCGAAGCCGTTGAGCAGCTCCTGGTCGGCCGTGGCGGGCACCTGGCCCCAGTCGACGGCGAGGTAGGTGGTGGCCTTGACCGGCGGCGTGGGCTTCTCGGGCTCGCCCTGGTCGCAAGCCGACAGCAGCGCAGCAAGGGGAAGGAGGCAGAAAAGGGTTCGGCGCCAGTGGCGGAAAACTGGGGACACGCGGGGGATTCCTGGGCAGTGGTGGCGAAGCGCGTAGCTTGGTGAAGGCAAAAGCCCAGGTCAAACGCAACGGCCCGGGCAGCGGTAACAAAGCGTTATCAGAGATTGCAGGAAGGCCCCGGGGTTCCCTGCGCCCTCCTCCCAACGCAATTTTCGGGGCGACTGTAGGGGCGAATTCAGTCGCCAAGCGATGCGCAGCATCGCCCTTGCCTCTCTTGCACCCTCCCCCTCGCAGACACACCCCATGATGGATCGCAGAAGCTTCGCGAGCAGAGCTCGCTCCTACAGGAATGTGCCGGCCGGTGTCGCCGATGCCCCAAATAAAGAACCCGGCCACTGGGGCCGGGTCCGGTTTATCGCGGGAGGTGCGTCAGTGCACCGCGTCCGCCTGGCTTCGCGTCGGCCTTGGGGCCGGGCTGCCGTGGTGGTCGTCATCGTCGGCCAGCGGCACTTCGTTACCTTCGGCGTCGTACAGCTTGCCGTTCTGGAAGTAGTCGCCATCGTTCAGCGCGGCGATGTCGGTGTAGCGCAGGCTGCGTTCGTGGCCGGCGGAGATCACCGAAGGCTGGTCGGGGTTACCGGCGGTGAACTGGTTGAACACCAGGTTCAGCAGGATGGCCATGATCGCCGCCGAGCTGATGCCGGAGTGGAAGATGGTTTCGAACCAGGCGGGGAAGTGCTCGTAGAAGCTCGGTGCGGCGATCGGGATCATGCCGAAGCCGAGGGAGGTGGAGACGATGATCAGGTTCATGTTGTTGCGGTAGTCGACCTTGGCCAGGGTGCGGATGCCGCTGGCCGCGACCGTGCCGAACAACACGATGCCGGCGCCACCGAGTACCGAGGTCGGCACGGCAGCGACCACGCGCCCCATCACCGGCAGCAGGCCCAGGGTGACCAGGATCAGGCCACCGGTGGCCACCACGTAGCGGCTCTTCACGCCGGTGACGGCGACCAGGCCGACGTTCTGGGCGAAGGCGCTCTGGGTGAAGGAACCGAACAACGGCGCCAGTACGCTGGACAGCATGTCGGCGCGCAGGCCGTTGCCGAGGCGCTTGGAGTCGACCTTGGTGCCGATGATCTCGCCCACGGCGAGGATGTCGGCCGAGGTTTCCACCAGGGTCACCAGGATCACGATGCACATCGACAGGATGGCGGCGACGTGGAAGGTCGGCATGCCGAAGTGCAGCAGCGACGGCAGCGCCACGATCGGGCCTTCAGCGACCTTGGAGAAGTCGGTCAGGCCCAGGGCCATGGCGATCAGGGTGCCGAGCACCATGGCCAGAAGGATCGACAGGCGCGAGATGGTGGAACTGCCGATCTTGCTCAGCAGCAGCACGATGCCCAGGGTCATGGCGGCCAGGCCGATATTGGTCATGCTGCCGAAGTCCGGGGACTGGCTGTTGCCGCCCATGGCCCAGCGTGCAGCCACCGGCATCAGCGTCAGGCCGATGGTGGTGATCACCACCCCCGTGACCAAGGGCGGGAAGAACTTGGTGACGCGGGAGAAGATGGGTGTGATCAGCAGGCCGATCAGTGATGCAGCCATCACCGCGCCCAGCACCGACTGGATGCCGCCCTCGCCGTTGTTGCTGCCGAGGATGGCGATCATGGTGGCGACGCCGGCGAAGGACACGCCCTGGACGAGGGGCAGCTGGCAGCCGAAGAACGGCAGGCCGAGGGTCTGAAGCAGGGTTGCGAGGCCGCCGGCGAACAGGGAGGCGGCGATGAGCAGGCCGATTTCGGAGGGAGTGAGCCCGGCCGCCTGGCCGAGGATCAGCGGGACGGCGACTATGCCGCCATACATCGTCAGGACATGCTGCAAGCCGTAGGCGAGGTTGGCGCCGATACCAAGGTTCTCGTCTTCCGGACGTGATGCGACGGACGTAGCTTCGGATAGCTTGTTCATGAGGAGGTGCACTCACTTCTTGTCGTTGTTGTGGCGCTATGTAAACAAAAGTGTCCGCATATATCCAGAGGGTTGTATACAAAAAATACACTTATGAAATCCTCATTTCCTGACCGAATGGTCATAACCCTGTATCCATGCGGGTTGCGGCCTGGCGGCAGCAAAAGCGGACGAGACGGACGGCACTTTTCGAGTCGTGGCACGGCTCACACTGACAGTGTTTACAGCGGCTGGATTTCGCCTACGCTGATGCCGTGACCAGGTGGTCAGCCCAACCGCAATCAAGGAGGAAACGCGCATGCCGCTCGCCATGGCCGATATCGGCAAACTCTTCACCCTCTACATGCCCGCCTACATGTGCGAGGCGACCCGCATGGACAACGGCACGGTCTCGCTGCAATTCACCCGCCGTACCGACCTGGACGTCATCACCATCCACGGCATGACCCAGGCCGAGCTGTCGTCGCCGCTGTCCATCCGGCAACTGAGCAAGGTGCTGAGCGAGGAATTCGCCATCGCCATCGCCAACCGCCGCAGCTTTCGACCCCGCGCCCTGAGCGCGTGACCCCAGCGGCGCGCCCGGGCAACCACCCGGGCACGCCGTCGCAACCCGCATCCTTCCGCCCTCTCCGGTCCGTGCTGCACGCGACCGGAACCCGCACGCCCCTGCATCGCTCCAATCTGCGGTCGCCGCCGGCATTCGCCGTTGCGACGAAAGATCGGCTACGCACTGGCGCAGGCCCCGGTTTCCGCTGCACTATCGCAACGGGAGAAAGAGCCAGGTTCGCCAACAAGGAAGGCTGCAATGCATTACTTCGATATCCAGTACAAGCTCAGGGGTGCGCCGAGAAGCCTTCGCGTGCGCCACACGGAAAAGGAAATGGGCCTGGAGCTGGCCCTCGCGCACATCATCGCCGAGCACCGCGGGCAGCTGGAGGTGGACCGCAGCCTGGGCGGCTCCTCTTTCGAGAACAAGGTGCTCGCCTCCCAGGAGATCGGCGTCTCCGGCGTCACCACCCACCTGGTGGACGGCTAGCCCGGCTCAGGCCGAGATCAACGGCCAACGGTCCTGGATGAACTCGCAGCCCAGCGGCGGCTGCCCGATCACCACATAGACCCTGCGCTCCCGCTCGGTCTCCAGCAGCACGCCTTGCAGGCACTGGCTCGCCACCAGGTCGAACCAGTGCGGCTGCTGCGCCCGGTCCTTCTCCATGTACCGCTGCACGGCGATCTTCACCGCCTGCGGGCGATAGGGCTCCCAGGCTTCCAGGGTCATGCAGTTCTCCCGCGCCCAGCCGCTGGCGGGCAAGGCCCCCGGCTGCCGTGGCCGACGGCCCCAGGGAACCCACTCGATGGAGCCATCGGGCCGCACCACGGGCAGTTCCGCCCTGGGGCTGAGGAAGTACACCCGCCTCGCCCTGCCGTTTTCCGTGAAACGACCCGCCACCTCGACGCCTCCGCACATGACGACCCCCGAACCCTGGCTACCGATAGGAAATCGACCGTTAAAAACGACTTCCGCTGCATGGCGTGACATGCCTTTCGTCGCCAAGTGCCGCCAATGCTCAAGGGCGCGGGTTGCAGCAGATTGCTAGCATTGCCAGCGCGGCGCGTTCTGCTAGGTTTGCCACTTCTGATATCAGGGGGTCATCGGTACGCCAGTGCACCGATGCAGTGCGATCGAGTCCGCAGACGCTTATGGAATGGTTGATCAGTTACCGGTTCAAGGGTGAACCCCGGCACATGAAGATGAATACCCGGGACATCCCCAACATCAAGGCCATAGGCTTCTCCATCTACACCCTCGAGTTCCCGGGCGAGAAACGGCCGTCCCGCTCCAGCGAGGCGATCCAGGATTGGCTCGCCGACTGCAGCATCGAAGTCACCGACGTGCGCCTGCTGCGGCGCACGGGCGGCCCTGGGCCCGAGGCACCCTATAGCCAGCTGCTGCCCGGGCGCGACTCGTCCTGAAGGCGCGTCTCAGAGGCTGAAGCGCGCCACCTGGCGTTCGAGCGACAGCGCCAGGTCCTCGATGCTCGCTGCGGTGCGCGAGGCACTGGAAATCTCCTGGTTGCTGCTCTCGGCCATCTGCGCGATGCGTTCCACGCTGCGGGCCACATCCTGGCTGGCGGCGGACTGCTCCTGCAGGGCCAGGGAGATCTGGTCCACCACCGAGACGATGCGGGTCGCACCGCCGCGGATCTCGACGATCGCCTGGTTGGCCGCCGTGGCCAGCTCCAGGCCCTTGCCCACCTGATCCACCCCCGTCTCCATCTTCGCCACCGCATCCCGCGCGCTTTGCTGGATCTTCAGGATCATCTCGCCGATCTCCTGGGTCGACTGCCCGGTGCGCTGGGCCAGCAGGCGCACCTCGTCGGCCACCACGGCGAAACCACGCCCCTGGTCACCGGCCCGGGCCGCCTCGATGGCCGCATTGAGGGCCAACAGGTTGGTCTGCTCGGCGATGGCGCTGATGACGTTGACGATGGAGGTGATCTGCTCCACATGGGCGCCCAGGTCGCCGATCTGCCGCGCCGAATTGCGCACCGTCTCGGCGATCCAGCCCATGCTCTCCAGGGTCTGCTGGATCACCGCCCCGCCTTCCTGGGACTGCTTGCCGGAATCGCTGGAAATACCGTGGGCCTCGCTGGCGTTGGAGGCCACGTGGCTGATGCTCACGGTCAGCTGCTCCACCGTGGCCGCCATGCTCGATGCCGCCTGGGACTGCTCCAGGGCCGCACCGGACAATTGCTCGGAGGTGCTGGAGATGTTCCGCGCCGCCACCAGCAGGCGCTCCGCCCCCTCGCGGATCTCGCTGATCATCTCCCGCAGCCTGACCTGCATATCGCGGAAGGCCCCCAGCAACTCGCCCACCTCATCGCCACCGCTGGCCTGAATCTGCATCCCCAAGCGCCCCTCGGCAATGGCCCGTGCCGCCTGCACGGCACTCGCCAGGCGCCGGCGGATGGAGGAAGACAGGGTCCAGGCGATGACCACCGAGGCGAGGATGGCGAGCAACCCGCCGAGCACCAGGCTGGTCAGCGCAAAGCGCTCGGCGCTGGCCAGGTCGGCGTTGCGCTGGTCGAGCAGCCGCTCCTCCTCGCCACGCAGGTCGCCCACCAGGCGGCGCATGCCGTCCATGCGCGTCTTGTCCTCACGGGCAACGATGCGCTGCACCAGCTGGTCCAGGCTGGCACTGCCGGCGCTGACCTGCCGCCGCAGCGCCAGCAGGGCTTGCACATCCTGCTGGTACCACTGGCGGTGCAGCTCGGCGACGTCCGCCAGGCGCTTCTGCTGCACCGGGTTGTCGGCGGTGAGCTGGCGCAGCTCGGCCAGGTCCTTGTCGAAGGCGGCGCTACCGACCTGCAGCGGCTCGAGGAATTCATCCTGCCCGGCCAGGGCAAAGCCGCGCATGCCGGTTTCGATATTGGTCAGTGCTTGCAGCAGGCTGCCAGCACGGTCGATCACCCGGTAGGTGTGGATGTTCCACTGCACCGACTCGTCCATGCGCTCGAAGCTGCTGCGGGTGGTCAACACCAGCACGAGAATGATCAACACCACGATGGCGAAGCCGCCGCCGAGCTTCTTGGCGATTGTCAGGTTCGAAAACATGCTGGTCGCTCCGCAGGGCGGGCCCGCCCGCCGGGCCCCTCATTGGTCCGACCCTGCCATGCCCGGTAGATTGCCCACCGTGCGTCGGATGGCCTGAAGGGGCGCAGCGTTGTGGCGCCACGCCCCGTGCAGAGCGGGTGGAGCGTCTCAGCCAGCCGCAGCCAGGCGGGCGAAACCACGGGCCAGGTCGCCCTTGAGGTCGTCCATGTCTTCCAGGCCGATCTGCAGGCGCAGGGCGAAGCCCTCGGCCTCCCAGCGGGTGGCGGTGCGGTAGGTGCTGCAATCGAAGGGGATCACCAGGCTTTCGTAGCCGCCCCAGGAGAAGCCCATGCTGAAGATCGACAGGTTGTCGAGCATCGCCGCCAGGCCATCGCGGGTGTAGCCCGGCGCCAGGACGATGGAGAACAGCCCCGACGAGCCCTTGAAGTCGCGCTTCCAATGGGCATGGCCGGGGCAGCTCTCGAAGGCCGGGTGCAGCACACGGGACACCTCCGGGCGCTCGCTCAGCCAGCGGGCCATCTCCAGGCCACGCCGCTCCGCTTCCTTGAGGCGCAGGAACAGCGTGCGCATACCGCGCAGGGCCTGCACGCAGTCCTCGGCACCGGGCAGCATCGACATGGCGTCGTAGGTGGCGCGCAGGGCCGGCCAGCAAGCCTCGTTGGCGGTGACCAGCCCCAGCAGGATGTCCGAATGCCCGCCCAGGTACTTGGTGCCCGCCTCCACTGTCAGGTCGATGCCGTGATCGTGGCCACGGAAGAAGATCGGCGTCGCCCAGGTGTTGTCGAGGATGGTCTTCACCCCATGCCGACGCGCCACCGCCACCAGGGCCGGGATGTCCTGCACCTCGAAGCTCTGCGAGCCGGGCGCTTCCAGGAACAGGGTGGTGGTGTTCGGGCCGATCAGGCGCTCGATATCGGCGCCGATCATCGGGTCGTAATAGGTGGTGGTCACGCCGTAGCGGGCCAGCATCTGGTTGCAGAAGTTGCGCGTGGGCCGGTAGACGCTGTCGGGGATCAGGATGTGATCGCCCGCCTTGGTGGTGCTGAACAGCGCCAGCGCCACGGCCCCCAGGCCCGAGGTGGACAGCACGGTGCCCTTGGCGCCGGTGAGCTGGGTCCAGGCGTCTTCCAGGTGGGCGATGGTCGGCGAACCGGCCGTGCCGTAGGAGAAGCGGCTGCGCCGGGCTTCGATGTCATCCAGCGTCTTGTAGATGATGGTCGAGCCCTTGTAGAGCGGCGCGTTGACGAAGCCGAACTGCTCCGCCGGGTCGCGGCCGAGCATGGTGAGCTGGGTGCTGATATTGAATGCCGGGATATCGTCTTTATTCATTGCGAGGCGGACCAGGGATCGTCGAAGCAACCGATGCTACCTGAAGCCCGCCCGTGGTTCACGAAGGCTTCCCATCGCCGACTGGCTTTAACGCCCAGGGCCAATACCGCGTTAGGACGTGGCGTTGCTTTTGCCCCCTGGCAGAGGGCGCAACCAGACCTCGGAGCATGCAGCCGCCGCTCACTCCGCACGTAGGGTGTGCTGCGCGCACCTGGGGCTCGCCGGAAGCACGGTGCGGCGGTGCGCACGGCACACCCTAGGATCCTGTCGGGTCCTCCGATTGAATCCTCACAGGCAGAGCCGACAGCTCATGACCACGTCCTGAAAACATGGCTTCCCACGCTCCAATAAAAACGTCACAAGCGCGACATGAAACCGTCATCCGATCCCCCGATCATGGCCCCGCATCCAACGGCAGATGGATGCATGCAGAATGCTTCTGATTGGCAGGCCCATATGGGTAATACCGACCTCTTGCAGGTCGGTTTTTTTTGCGCCGGGGAATCTGTTGCAGGCCATTGCCAGCCGGCTCGCTGCAACTTCACGGCAACATTCATCCCCCAGACTGCGCGCAGTTTTCCCCGAGGCCCTACCCGTGACACGCGCCACACGAGACTTCCGCAAGAACCTGGAACGCGTCGCCATCCACAACGAGGACGCCGCCATCGCCGTGATGCGCGCCGCCGACCGTATCGGTGACGAGTCCCTGCGCCAGCAGCTGTTCGACGTCATCCAGCGCATGCACCAGGACGCCCTGGACCTGCGCGCCATGCGGGACGCCGTCTAGGTCGCCCGCACGACACATCGCCTCAGGCCTCGCCCAGTCGGGCGACCGCCCGCAGCATTTCCTTGAAGGTGGCCAGCTGCTCCTGGCTGAAGCGGGCGAAGACGCGCTCCTGCTGGCGTTCGGCGATCTCCCAGAGGGTTTCCGCCTGGTCCATGCCCGCGGGCGTCAGGCTGCAGCCCTGGGCATCGCCGCTGAGCATGCCCTTGCGGGTCAGGGTGTCCACCGCCGCTTCGATCTCCCGCGTCGGCATGTTCACCAGTTGCTGCAGGGCGGCCATGCCCAGGCTCGCATCCTTCTCCAGCACCATCAGCATGCGCGCCTCGCTGGTGCGCAGCCCGGTGGACAGCTGCCGGGGCTGGTAGTCCTCCTGGTAGCCGCGCACGGCCTGGGTCATCAGGTAATAGAGGTTGTCGTTGAGGCGCCCCTGGAAGGCGGTGCGGGTGGCGGCCTCGTCCTTCTTCAACAGGCGCGGGTGGGGCAGTACCGTCGAATAGGCGCCCTGGTGGTAGAGCAGCGGCGCCCGGCCCAGGTCATCGAAGGCGACGACCTTGCCGATCAGGATCCAGTGGTCACCACCGTCCAGCTCCTGGTACTTCTCGCACTGGAAGCGCGCCGCGCATTCCTCCAGCAGCGGCGCACCCCCGGCGCCCTCCTCCACGCGCAGGCCGGCGAAGCGGTCGTCGCTGGGGCGGGCGAACTGGTTGGAAATGTCGATCTGGTCGGCGGCCAGCACGTTCACCGCGAAGTGCCCGGCGCGGGCGAAGACCTCGTGGCTGGTGGCGCGCTTGTCGACGCTCCAGAGCACCAGCGGCGGGTCCAGCGACACCGAGTTGAAACTGTTGGCGGTCATGCCCACGCGGCGACCATCGGCTGCGGCGGTCATGACGGTCACGCCGGTGGCGAAGTTACCCAGGGCACGGCGGAAGGCACGCGGGTCGAAGCCCGCTTCATTGTTCTGTTGGGTCATGGCGATTCCTCGCAACCGGGCCCGCGCCCGGTTGGCAGGTGAGCGAACGGAGTGTGGCGCGGAGCAGGTCAGACCATGCTCGGGTCGGGCTCGAGGCCCATCAGCTCGCGGCCGAGTATCTGCGCGCAGACGTCGTAGTCGGTGTACGCGTGGGCGCCGGTCATGTGCGAGTCGCGGAACAGCCGCTGCATCTCGTTGGCGTCGAACCAGGCGGTGCCGCCGGCAGCCTCGAACAGACGATCCACGGCCTGAATGCACATCTTCACCGCGTAGGCCTGGTTGGTGCGCCAGAAGGCCAGGGTCGGGCGATCCGGGTACTGGTGGCGCTCGGCGTGTTCGGCGTGCTCCTGCCAGGTCTTCTCCAGGAAGGCGCGGGCGGCGGCCACCTGGTGGGTGGATTCGGCCAGGCGCATCAGCGCCGGGGTGGCGGTGCCGACGCTGACGCCGGTGTAGGCACGCACGCGGTTCCTGGTCTTCTCGGCATAGGCCACCAGCATGCGCTCGGCGACGCCCAGGCTGATGGCGGCAAAGCCACTGGCGAAGTACGGGCGGTACGGGGCGTAGAAGATCTTGCTGTCCGGGTACAGGCCGAAGCCGGCGGAGCGGCCTTCCATCATGTCCTTGGCCGCCTCGATGCGGTGATCGGGGATGAACACGTCCTTGAGGATCAGCGTCTTGGTGCCGCTGCTGCGCATGCCGGCGACGTACCAGTCGTCACGTATCTCGTAGTCCGCACGGGGCACCACGCCGAAGCAATAGACCGGCGGCTCGCCCTCGCCCGCCGGGCGGCGGAAGCCGACGATGGCCCACTCGGCGTGGTCGCAGCCACTGCTCCAGCCCAGCTCGCCATTGAGGATGATGCCGCCCTCGACGTTCTCGGCCTTGCCGAAGGGCGCGATGCTGCTGCTCGCGGTGGCGTCGCGGTTCTCGCCCCACACCTCGTCCTGCATACGCTTGGAGAACATCGCCATCTGGTGGCTATGGGTGCACAGCAGGCTGAAGGCCCAGGCGGTGCCGCCGCAGGCGCCGGCCAGGGCCACCACGCAGTCGGCGAACTCGGGCAGGGAGATTTCCAGGCCACCGTAGGCCTTGGGCTGGAAGGCGCGGTGCATGCCGATGCCCTTGAGCATGGCGATGTTCTCGGCGGGCACCATGCGCTCCTGTTCCGCACGGGCGGCGTTGGCGGCGATGGCAGGCAGGATGGCACGGAGGTCTTCGAGCAGAGAATTTGGCTTTTTCATGCGGATACCCAGTCTATTTATTGTTAGTCGCCACCGGTTGGGCCAGCCCTCGCCACATGGGGAAAAGAGGCTGATTCCGGTGACCTGTGGCCCATTATGAAGATGTGAACGATGGCTAGACATGCACGATCCGGATACTCGATTGCACTTTCCATGGCGAAAATGCGCTCTCCGGAGAAATCCCCTGCGGGGAACGCTTAATGTGTTAACGATCCGCCTTTTGCTTTAGCATTCACCCCCGAGAAACCCGCCCCCAGCCCTGCCCGAAAGCCCGCCGATGCCCCAGCTGCCCAACGCCCTGCGCGCCTTGCGCCATCGCAACTTCCGCCTGTATTTCACCGGTCATTGCATTTCCACCCTGGGCACCTGGATCCAGCAGGTAGCGCTGGCCTGGCTGGTCTACCGGCTCACCGGCTCCGCCGCGCTGCTCGGCATCACCACCTGCGTCGCCCTGCTGCCGCAATTGCTGGTCGGCCCCTTCGCCGGAGCCTGGATCGATCGCCACGACAAGCGCCGCCTGCTGATCGCCGTCGAGGGCCTGCTCGGCCTGCAGGCCCTGGCGCTGGCTGGGCTCACCGCCAGCGGCCTGATCACCCCGGCGCTGCTGGTGGCCATGGCCGCCCTGCTCGGCGTGCTCAACGCGGTGGACACGCCGCTGCGCCAATCGCTGCTGAGCCGCTTCGTCGACGACAAGGCCGACCTGCCCAATGCCCTGGCCCTCAACGCCATGCTCTTCACCCTGTCGCGCTTCATCGGCCCGCCCCTGGCCGGCCTGCTGCTGGGGCTGGTTGGCGAGGCGGTGTGCTTCGCCCTCAACGCCGCCTCCTACCTGGCGCTGATGGCCGGGCTGCTGTGGGTGCGCATGGAGCCGACGCCACGGGCCACCGGCACCTTCCGCAATGTGTTCGGCGAGGGGCTGGACTACGCGCGCCGCGACCCGAAGATCCGCCTGATGATCCTCAGCGTGCTGGCCCTCAACCTCACCGCCTCCAGCTACGTGGTGCTGCTGCCGGTGTTCGCCAAGGACATCTTCGGCGGTGACGCCACCACCCTCGGCTGGCTCTGGGGCGCGGCCGGGCTGGGCTCGTTGCTGTCGACCATCGTCCTGGCCAACCACGGCGGCGGCAGCACCCTGTCGCGGCTGATCCTGCTCTCCTCCTGCGCCTGCGGCCTGGCCATGCTGGCCTTCGCCTGGAGCACCCAGTTGCCGTTATCGCTGGCGGCCATGGCGGTGCTCGGCTTCGGCATCTCCTGCAGCAATGTCGGCACCAACATCATCCTGCAGAGCAGCGCGCCGGAAGCCCTGCGCGGCCGCGTCGTGGCGCTCTATACCTCGACCCGCTTCGGCTTCGACGCCCTCGGCGGGCTTTGCGCCGGCCTGCTCGCCTCGCACCTCGGCGCCCCGCCGGTGCTGGCACTGGGGGGCGCATTGCTGCTCGCCTACTGTCTGTGGCTGGCGAACCATCAGCGCCAGCTGTTGAAAAACTAACTGCGTTGCCGCTGCGGCGTTGAACACGCTCTCAAAATGCTCATTTACCCACGTAAACTGCGCTTTTTCGGTCGCGTTCGCCTTGCATCGACTGCCTCGTCTACGGTTTTCAACGGCCAGCTAGGAGCACGGCGTAGCAGGCCTGCTAGCAGCGCCGGGCGAACAGCGCCGCCACCAGGCAACAGGCGCCACAGCCGGCCATCACCAGCGCCATGGGCAGCGCCGTGCCGTCATGCAGGCCGCCCACCAGCGCGCTGGCCGCGGTGCCCAGGCCGAACTGGGTGGCCACCGCCAACCCCGCCGCCGCACCGGCACGCTCGGGGAACTCGGCGAGCAGCGACGCCAGGCAGTTGGCCCCGAGCATGCCGGTGACGCTGACGTAGAGCGCCACGCACACCACGATCGCCGCCAGACCTCCCAGCCCCAGGCCCACCAGCAGCGCCAGGGCCAGCCCCGCCGTAGCCGCCACCAGCGCACCGAGAAACAGCAGCCGGCGCGGCCCCAGGCGCCCGACCAGCCGTGCATTGAGCGTGGTCGCCAGGATGATCCCGGCGATATTCAGGCCGAACAGCCAGCCATAGCCCTGGGGCGAAACCCCGAAGTGGCCGATGTAGACGAAGGGTGAGGCGGTGATGAAGGCGAACATCCCGGCGAAGCAGCTGCCCATGCAGAAGATGTAGCCCAGCGCGCGGGGCCGTAGCGCCAGGTGCCCATAAGCGAGGAAGGCCACCCCCAGCGAGCGGCTGCGCGCCTGGGGTGGATGGCTCTCGGGCACCTTCAGCGCCACCAGGGCCAGGCACAGGCCGGAGAAGGCCATCAGCAGCAGAAACAGCGAGCGCCAGCCGGCGAGCAGCATCAGGTAGCCGCCCAGCAAAGGCGCCACCAGGGTGGCGAGCATGGTCACCAGGTGCATCAGCGACAGCACCCGGGCGGCGTCCCCCAGGGGGAACAGGTCACGCACGATGGTCCGCGCCAGCACCGAGGCGGCCGCCCCGCCCAGGGCCTGCAACAGGCGCCAGGCCAGCAGGTGCTCGACCTCGGCGGCCAGCGCACAGCCCAGGCTGGCGGCCAGGTACAGGGCGATGCCACCCAGCAGGAGGGGCCGCCGGCCGCAGCGGTCCGACAGCGGCCCATAGAGCAGCATGCCGATGCACAGCCCGGCGAGGAACAGGCCGATGCTCATCTGCACCTGCGCCTCCGAAGCCGCCAGGTCGCTGGCGATCAGCGGCAGGCTCGGCAGGTACATGTCGATGGACAGCGGCCCGAAAGCCACCAGGGCGGCGAGCAGCAGGATCAGGCGCTTGGGGTGAGCAGTCATGGGTGGGTTCCTGGGCGTTCGATGGACGAGAGTGCGGGTGTGGCGGACGAAAAAAGGCCGCCCGCAGGCGGCCAGGTGCAGCGAGGGACAATCAGAGGCTCAGCAGCCACAGGCTCAGGCCCGGGAAGGCCACCAGCAGCACGATGCGGGCGAGGTCCGAGCAGAGGAACGGCACGATGCCCTTGGCGGTTTCGCCGTAGGGCACGTTGCCGGCGGCGCGCTGGACGATGAACAGGTTCATCCCCAGGGGCGGGTGGATCAGGCCGATCTCCACCACCATCAGGGCGAGGATGCCGAACCAGATGGATTTGTCGGAGTCGCTCAGGCCGAAGAAATCCAGGCCCATGATCATCGGGTAGAAGATCGGGATGGTCAGCAGGATCATCGCCAGGGAATCCATCACGCAGCCCAGCGCCAGGTAGAGGCCGAGGATGATCACCAGCACCAGCATCGGTGCCAGGCCGCTGCCGATCACCCAGGCGGCCAGCTCGCCAGGCATCTGGGTCAGCGCCAGGCCGGAGTTGAGCAGGTCGGCGCCCAGCAGCACGAGGAAGATCATCGCCGAGGTTTCCGCCGTGCCCAGCAGGCTGGCACGCATGCCCTTCCAGCGCATGCCGCCCTGGGTGAAGGCGAGGATGCCGCAGGCCGCCGCGCCGATGGAGGCCGCCTCGGTGGGGTTGGCCCAGCCGCCGTAGATGCCGACGATCACCACCAGGAAAACGCCGACCACCGGCAGCACATTGACCAGCGCCTTGCCCCGCTCGGCCAGCGAGGCCTTGGGCGAGACAGTGGCCTGGGACTCGTCCCGCGCCACCATGATCCGCAGCACCAGCAGGTAGCCGATGATGGCGATCACCCCCGGCACCACGGCGGCGACGAACAGCTTGGCGATGGATTCCTGGGTCAGTACCGCATAGATGATCAGCGGCACCGACGGCGGGATCAGGATGCCCAGGGTGCCCCCCGCAGCCACCGTGGCCGTGGCCAGGCGCCCGGAATAGTTGTGCCGGCGCAGCTCCGGCAACGCCACGTGGCTCATGGTGGCCGCCGTGGCCAGGGACGAACCGCAGATGGCGCCGAAGCCCGCGCAGGCACCGATGGCGGACATGCCCATGCCGCCCTTCCAGTGGCCGATGAAGGCCGAGGCGCAGCGGAAGATCGAGCGCGACAGCCCGCCATGGGTGGCGAACTGGCCCATCATCACGAACAGCGGGATCACCGCCAGGTCGTAGTTGGACAGGCGCGAATAGGCCAGGTCGTTGAGGGTGAACAGCAGGCTCGACAGGTCGCCGTCGTTGACCGCCCAGAAGCAGGCGGCACCGCCCACCAGCATGGTCAGGCCGATGTGTACCCGCAGCAGCAGCATGCTCATGGTGATCGCCAGCGCGATCAGCCCCAGGGCCAGGCCGCTCATGCTTCACCTCCCGCACCGCGCAGCACCTGGGCAACCCGGGCCAGGGCACAGATGCCCAGCAGCACCAGGCTCGGCACGATCAGCGACAGCGGAATCCACAATGGGATCGACAGCAGCGTGGTGACGTCGCCGAACTCGCGGTTGTCGAGCATCTGCAGGCTGGTGCGCCAGGCCAGCAGCCAGGCCACGGCGCAGCACAGCAGGTGGGCGAAGGCATCCAGGCACAGGCGCACGCCGGCGGGCAGCCAGTTGGTCAGCGCCTCCACGCGGATATGGGTGCCGCGCAGCTCGCACAGCGGCAGGAAGGCGGCGATGGCCACCGAAGCGCCTACCTCCATCAGCTCCATGTCGCCACGGATGGGCGTGGAGAACAGCTTGCGGCCGACGATGGACACCACAGACATGCCGATCAGCACCAGCAGGATGGCACCGCCGGCCAGGGCGAAGCCGTGAGTGACGCGCGACAGGGCCTGGCGTACCAGGCCCCCCTGCTCGCCGGCTTCGATATCGAAATGCAGCGACTCCTTCATGGCTTCAGCGCCCCGAACCGGTCAGGGAGCGCACGGCCTCGACCAGCGCCTTGCCGTCCAGGCCCTTGCCGTCCGCCTCGCTGATCCAGTGCTGCACCGCGCTGTCGGATGCCTGGCGCATCTCGCCGTAGGCGGCCTGGTCCAGCACCACCTGGCCCTCGGCCGGGGTCGCGTCGTGGGCCTTGTCGGTGGCCACGTCCCAGGCGCTGGCGAAGCGTTCGGACAGCGCCTTGCCGCTGTTGCGCTCGATGATCGCCTGCAGGTCGGCCGGCAGGCTGTCGAACTTGCGCTGGTTCATCAGCATGGTCAGCACCGTGTAGCCGAAGGCGGGCTGCCCGGCCGGCACGTCGCTGTGGTACTGGGTCACCTCGTCCAGCTTGGTCGCCGGCACCACCTCCCAGGCGGCCAGGGCGCCATCGACCACGCCCTTGGAGATCGCCTCGGTCATCTGCGCCGGCGGCATGCTCACCGGGGTCGCGCCCAGGCTTTCCACAGTCTTCGCCGCGGTGCGGCTGGAGGCACGCAGCTTGAGGCCGGCGAGGTCGGCCAGGCTGCGCACCGGCTTGCCACGGGTGTGCAGGCTCATGCCGCCGTCACCGTGCACCACCAGCACCTTGTAGCCCTTGAAGTCGTCACGGGCGTAGCGCTCATAGAAGTCCCAGATGATCGCGTTACCGGCCTTGCCGCCCATGGGCAGCACGAAGGGCAGCTCCAGCGCCTCGACACGGGGGAACTTGCCGGCGGAATAGGCCGGGGCCGTCCAGACGATATCGGCCACGCCGTTGCGCGCCATGTCCGCCAGCTTGGCCGGCGTACCGCCCAGCTGCATCGAGGGGTAGAGCTGGCACTTCAGGCGGTCGGCCGACTCCTGGCGCAGCTGTTCGCACCAGGGCTCGATGATGTTCGCCTGGGCATTGGAGGTGGACGGCAGGAAGTGGGCGACCTTCAGGGTGATGGTTTCGGCCTGGGCCGAGGTGGCGCCGAACAGCGCCGCGCAGAGGGCGGGAATTGCGAGGGATTTCATGGCGATAGCTCCGTCTTGTTGTTGTAGCCATGCGTGTGGGCGCTGGCGGCATTGGGAAGCGAATTACGTTAATACATTAATTTTTATCGCTTGCCTGTCAACAGAAAGAAGCCAAGACGGCGGGTATACCAAAGGCTAAGGTTTTACTTTAAGAATTTTAAATCGTTATTTTTCATATATTAAAATAGATATTTTGATGTCATTCCTCATTAAAGGCGTTCTCACTCGCCACCTCGCCATATTGTTAATATTTTAATTAATGACTAGATTGCGCGGGCCATCGCAGCGGCCAGACCGTGGCGACAGGCCTCCGACACACCTTTCCTAGAGACAAGAACAATGACCAGGAAAATACGCTCCGCCCCCGTACTCACCTGCCTGCTGGCGA
The DNA here is from genome assembly GCF_025685765.1 of Pseudomonas sp. PDM13. NCBI lineage: Bacteria > Pseudomonadati > Pseudomonadota > Gammaproteobacteria > Pseudomonadales > Pseudomonadaceae > Pseudomonas > Pseudomonas sp. PDM13. Next base: position 52,438 of record NZ_JAOTQU010000007.1, read on the forward strand.
GCCTCGCCGGCACCGCCCACGCGGACCTCGTCAAGGACAGCAAGGCCAGCATCGAAGCGCGCAACATGTACATGAACCGCGACTTCCGCCAGAGCGGCGCCGCCCAGGCCAAGGCCGAGGAATGGGCCCAGGGCTTCACCGCGCGCTTCGAGTCCGGCTTCACCGAGGGCACCATCGGCGTCGGCCTGGATGCCATCGGCCAGGTGGCGATCAAGCTCGACTCGAGCCGCGACCGTCGCGGCACCGGCCTGCTGGCCTATGGCGCCCAGAGCCTGGAGCCCGAGGACAACTACAGCGAGCTGGGGCTGACCGCCAAGCTGCGCGCCTCGAAGAGCGTGCTGCGCATCGGCACCCTGCAGCCGCAGTTGCCGGTGGCGGCGTACAACGACGTGCGCCTGCTCTCCTCCACCTACGCCGGCGGCCTGCTCACCTCCCAGGAAGTGGACGGCCTGACCCTCAACCTGGGGCGGCTGGAGAAGATCAACCTGCGGGATTCGTCGAGCAACGACGAGATGAACTACGGCGGCGTGGAAAGCGCGCACCTGGACCTGCTCGGCGGCAGCTACGCCATCAACCCGGCGCTGACCCTGAGCTACTACCACGCACAGATGCAGGACATCTATCGCCAGCACTACCTCGGCCTGGTGCACAACGCCACCCTCGGCGAGGGCGTCACCCTCAAGACCGACCTGCGCTACTTCGACACCGGCGAGGACGGCGAGCACCGCTACCGCAGCGCCGCACGGGTGGACGGTGGGCGCATCGACAACCGCTTCTTCAACGGCATGGTCACCCTCGGCATGGGCGCCCACAAGGTCGGCCTCGGCTACCAGAACCTCTCCGGCGACGGTGACTTCGCCTACCCGGGCCTGGACCCCTACTCGGTGAACCTGGTGACCTTCAACGTCTTCACCAAGGCCGAGACCGATGCCTGGCAGGCGCGCTACGACTTCGACTTCGTCGCCCTCGGCGTGCCCGGCCTGACCTTCATGACCCGCTACGTCAGCGGCAAGCACGTGCAGACCGCCACCGTGCAGGACGGCCGCGAATGGGAGCGCGACACCGACCTGGTCTACACCTTCCAGGACGGCTCGCTCAAAGGCCTCAACATCCGCCTGCGCAACGCCACCTTCCGCTCCGGCGAAGGCCTGCGCACCGATGTCGACGAAAACCGCCTGATCATCGGCTACACCCTGCCGCTGTTCTGATTGCCCCGTGGGGAATTGCGGCACAGCGCACGCGTAGGGTGGATCGCGCTTCACCGGTCCACCTTTCGTGCTCGCCGGCCACACCGCCGGTGGACGTAAAAAGCGACGTCCACCCACACGCGGATTACCCCTGTGGGAGCGGATTCATCCGCGAAGCGTTGTGCAAGGACTCCCCGGGCTGAAGCCCGGGCTACGGTGCTGTGCGTGGCCGGCTCACTCGCGAAGCGATACATCACAAGCGCTTCGCGAGCAGAGCTCGCTCCTACAAGAGCCATGCCCGGCGCACTCCACGTGGGAGCGGATTCATCCGCGAAGCTCTGTGCCACGACTCCCCGGGCTGAAGCCCGGGCTACGGTGCCCCATGCTCCATGCCCCTTGTAGCCTGGGCTTCAGCCCGGGAGCGGAGCCGGCACAAACCTACCCACCATTACGCGCCCGGTACTCGCCGGGGGTGATGCCGGCATGGCGGGAGAAGAAGCGGCTGAAATAGGCCGGGTCCTTGAAGCCGAGCTGGTAGCAGATCTCGTTCACCGAACTGCCGGTGAACAGCAGCAGGCGGCGCGCCTCCTGCATCAATCGCTCGTGCACCAGGCGCTTGGACGGCAGGCCGGCGATGCGTCGGCAGATGTCGTTGAGCCGCGCCTCGGTGACGCCGATCTGCCCGGCGTATTCGGCCAGCGCCCAGTGCTGCGGGTAGTGCTCCTCGATCAGCGCGTTGAAGCGGTGGAAGAACTGCAGGTCATCACGCCGCGCCGGCTGCGCCTTGAGCGAACGGGTGGACAGGCGCAGCAGGCTGATGAAGATCAGCCGCGTCAGCGCCTCCAGGCTTTCGCCCCGGCCGAAGCGCTCGGTGCGGAACTCCTCGCCCAGGTAATCGAACAGCTGGTCGAGGCGCTGCACCTCGGCAGCGAAGCTGTCATCCAGCTCATCGAAGGCCACGCACACCGCACCGATCTGCGGCCCGGCAGCCAGCCCGAGCCCGGCCTCCAGCAACGGCCACACCAGTTGCTGGCGCACGGTCAGCACATGGCCATCGGCATCCGCCTCGGTGACGAAGGCATGGGGAATGGTCGGCGGGGTGAGGAAGAACAGCGGCCCCTGGCGGTGGTACTGCTGCTCGTCCAGGTAGACGCGCACCGAGCCGCTCTTCACGTAGTGCACCTGGAAGAAGCGGTCGTGGCGGTGCACCGGCATGTTGCGGCCGAAGAAGTCGGCCAGCCGGCCCAACTGCTCGTAGTGCACGTCGGCATCGGCGTAGCGCTGGTCGTAGACCTGGCCGATGTCGATATTGGGGATCGGGGAAGACGCCATGGTCCGCAGCCTCGAGCTCGACAGGGTCTGAACGAAAAGTACCCGAGCGAAGGTCAGGCAAGGCAAAAACAGTCGAAGAAGCGGAGTTTACATTCCGTAAATGAGCATTCTGAGACTGTTTTTAACGCAGCATCACCGAGCGCAGGCACTTTTCTAGGGTTTTATCTGCTTGAGCTCGTTCAGCAGGCCCAACAACTGCTGCAGCTTCTCCTCGCCGAACTGCGCCTGGATCCGCTGGTAGTTGCTCTCCATGCCGTCGCTCATGGACACGAAGCACTGCTGCCCCACCTCGGTCAGCCCGACATAGACGCGGCGCTGGTCCTGCGGCGACTTCCAGCGGCGGACGATGCCGTCGCGCTCCATGCGCACCAGCACCCCGGTCATGCTCGGCTTGAGGATGCAGGCCTGGTGGGCCAGCTGGTGGCTCTCCATCTCGCCGTTCTGCCGCAGGATGCGGATCACCCGCCACTGCTGTTCGGTCAACCCGTGCTGGTTGAGCAGCGGGCGGAAGAATCCCATGGCCGCCTCGCGTGCCTGCAAGAGGGTCAGGGTCAGGGAAGGTCTGGGCGCTGCCATGTGTGCTCCGGATGAACGCGATGGCGGATTTAAGCAACAACCGATGGCGCGACGCAAACCCTGCCAGCCGCCCCGCGCGCTTTGTCACACCCGGTCAAGCCCGTGGCAGGAATGGACAATCCGCCGGCCGCGCCGGGGTTTCTAATGGCTCAACGATCGAATCGTCCTTTGGTAGGGCTTGATCATCGTTAATATATTAATTATAAAGTTAGCATGTTAACGAAATGACTTCGGGTGCCGCTTCCCACCGTCAGCGCGCACCTTCTTTTATCCGGGGATGACCCCACTGCTTCAGGAGTGAACCCATGCGTCGCGCAACCAGCGAAGTCGCTACCGGCACCCTGTTCGGCGTCGCGCTGAACTACCAGGGCCTGCTCGAAAGCCGACTGGCCGAGTTCGACCAACCCCCTTACCAGAAGCCACCGGTCAAGCCGGTGCTGTTCATCAAGACCTCCAACACCCGCAATGGCGACGGCCAGCCGGTGCCCTACCCGCGTGACGTCGAGCGCCTGCAGCCGGGCCCTGCCCTCGGCGTGGTAATCGGCCGCAACGCCAGCCGCGTCAGCGCCGAGAACGCCATGGCGCATGTCGCCGGCTACCTGGTGGTGAACGAGTTCAGCCTGCCGGAAGACAGCTACTACCGCCCGGCGGTCAAGGCCAAGTGCCGCGACGGCTTCTGCCCCCTGTCCAGCGAAGTGGTGCCGGCCAGCGAGATCGCCGATCCGCACGCCCTGCCCCTGCGCCTCTTCGTCAACGGCGAACTGCGCCAGGAAAACACCACTGCCAACCTGGTGCGCAGCATTCCCCAGCTGATCGCCGAGATCAGCGAGTTCATGACCCTGCACGAAGGCGACGTGCTGATCACCGGCACCCCCGAGGGCCGCGTCGACGTGCGCCCCGGCGATGAAGTGGTGGTGGAGATCGAAGGCCTCGGCCGGCTCACCAGCACCCTGGTCGCGGAATAAGGAGACGTAGATGAAACACGCACGCATCCGCCATCAGGGCGACATCCACGCCGTCACGGTCGAGGCCGGCAACGCCGTGCGCCTGGCCGACGGCCGCCTGCTCGCGGAAGACGCCGTCGAGTGGCTGCCCCCGGCCACCGGCGCCATGTTCGCCCTGGGCCTGAACTACGCCGACCACGCCGCCGAGCTGGCCTTCAAGGCGCCCACCGAGCCGCTGGCCTTCATCAAGTCGCCGGGCACCTACACCGGCCACAACCAGGTCACCTGGCGCCCCGACAACGTCGCCTACATGCACTACGAGTGCGAGCTGGTGGCGGTGATCGGCAAGCCCGCGCGCAACGTCAAGCGCGAGGACGCCCTGCAGTACCTGGCCGGTTACACCGTTTGCAACGACTACGCCATCCGCGACTACCTGGAGAACTACTACCGGCCCAACCTGCGGGTGAAGAACCGCGACTGCACCACCCCGGTCGGCCCCTGGATCGTCGACGCCGCCGAGGTACCCGACCCGTCGCGCCTCAGGCTGCGCACCTGGATCAACGGTGAGCTGAAGCAGGAAGGCACCACCGCCGACATGATCTTCGACATCCCCTACCTGATCGAATACTTCTCCAGCTTCATGACCCTGCAGCCGGGCGACATGATCGCCACCGGCACGCCGGAAGGCCTGGCCGACGTGGTGCCGGGCGATGAAGTGGTGGTGGAAGTGGAAGGCGTCGGCCGCCTGGTCAACCGCATCGTCAGCGAAGCCGAGTTCTTCGCGTCCCGTAACAACGAGGTTTGAACATGATCAAGCACTGGATCGATGGCCGCGAGGTCGAAAGCAAAGACGTCTTCACCAACTACAACCCCGCCACAGGCGAAGCCATCGGTGAGGTCGCCAGCGGTGGCGCCGAAGAGATCGCCGCTGCAGTCGCCGCCGCCAAGGACGCCTTCCCCAAGTGGGCCAACACCCCGGCCAAGGAGCGCGCCAAGCTGATGCGCAAGCTGGGCGAGCTGATCGACCAGAACGTGCCGCAGCTGGCCGAACTGGAAACCCTGGACACCGGCCTGCCGATCCACCAGACGAAGAACGTGCTGATCCCCCGTGCCTCGCACAACTTCGACTTCTTCGCCGAGGTCTGCACCCGCATGGACGGCCACAGCTACCCGGTGGACGACCAGATGCTCAACTACACCCTCTACCAGCCGGTGGGCGTGTGCGGCCTGGTATCGCCGTGGAACGTGCCGTTCATGACCGCCACCTGGAAGACCGCGCCCTGCCTGGCCCTGGGCAACACCGCGGTGCTGAAGATGAGCGAGCTGTCGCCGCTGACCGCCAACGAGCTGGGCCGCCTGGCCCTGGAAGCCGGCATTCCCAAGGGCGTGCTCAACGTGGTGCAGGGCTACGGCGCCACCGCCGGCGACGCCCTGGTCCGCCACCCGGACGTGCGCGCCATCTCCTTCACCGGCGGCACCGCCACCGGCCGCAAGATCATGCAGACCGCCGGCCTGAAGAAGTACTCCATGGAACTGGGCGGCAAGAGCCCGGTGCTGATCTTCGATGACGCCGACCTCGACCGCGCCCTCGACGCCGCGCTGTTCACCATCTTCTCGCTCAATGGCGAGCGCTGCACCGCCGGCAGCCGCATCTTCATCCAGGAAACCGTCTACGACCGCTTCGTCGCCGAGTTCGCCGCCCGCGCCAAGCGCCTGATCGTCGGTGACCCGCAGGACCCGAAGACCCAGGTTGGCTCGATGATCACCCAGGCCCACTACGACAAGGTCACCGGCTACATCCGCATCGGCATGGAAGAAGGCGCCACCCTACTGGCCGGCGGCCTCGATCGCCCGGCGTGCCTGCCCGCGCACCTGGCCAAGGGGCAGTTCATCCAGCCCACGGTGTTCGCCGACGTCGACAACCGCATGCGCATCGCCCAGGAAGAGATCTTCGGCCCGGTGGTCTGCCTGATCCGCTTCAAGGACGAGGCCGAAGCGCTGCAGCTGGCCAACGACACCGAATACGGCCTGGCCTCCTACATCTGGACCCAGGACATCGGCAAGGCCCACCGCCTGGCCCGTGGCATCGAGGCCGGCATGGTCTTCATCAACAGCCAGAACGTGCGTGACCTGCGCCAGCCCTTCGGCGGCGTCAAGGGCTCGGGCACCGGCCGCGAAGGCGGCGAATACAGCTTCGAAGTGTTCGCCGAGATCAAGAACGTCTGCATTTCCATGGGCAGCCATCACATTCCTCGCTGGGGATTATGAGGCGCCGCGCCCCTTCTCGCCTTCGAGGAAGGGGCGCAGGATAACGATTACCGAGCGTGCACCGACAATCACAATGAACCCTGAAGGCCCGGCGGCGGGCCTTCCACTCGGAGAACGACCATGGGCAAACTCGCTCTGGCTGCCAAGATCACCCACGTTCCATCCATGTACATCAGCGAGCTCGAAGGCCCGCGCAAGGGCTTCCGCAAGGCGGCCATCGACGGCCATATCGAGATCGGCCGGCGCTGCCGCGAGCTGGGCGTGGACACCCTGGTGGTGTTCGACACCCACTGGCTGGTGAACGCCAACTACCACGTCAACTGCGGCAAGCACTTCCAGGGGCTGTACACCAGCAACGAGCTGCCGCACTTCATCGCCAACATGGAATACGGCTTCCCCGGCAACCCCGAGCTGGGCCACCTGCTGGCCGCGGAATGCAACCGCTACGGCGTGGAGACCATGGCCCACGATGCCACCACCCTGGCGCCCGAGTACGGCACCCTGGTGCCCATGCGCTACATGAACACCGACCAGCACTTCAAGGTGATCTCGGTCTCCGCCCTGTGCACCTCCCACTACCTCAACGACAGCGCCCGCCTCGGCTGGGCCATGCGCAAGGCGGTGGAAGAGCACTACGACGGCACCGTGGCCTTCCTCGCCAGCGGCTCGCTGTCCCACCGCTTCGCCCAGAACGGCCAGGCCCCGGAGTTCGCCACCAAGATCTGGAGCCCCTTCCTCGAAACCCTCGACCAGCGCGTGATCCAGATGTGGGAAGGCGCCGAGTGGGAGGAGTTCTGCGGCATGCTCCCCGAGTACGCGGCCAAGGGCCACGGCGAAGGCTTCATGCACGACACCGCGATGCTGCTCGGCGCCCTCGGCTGGTCGAAGTACGACGGCCACGCCGAAGTCATCACCCCCTACTTCGCCGCCTCCGGAACCGGCCAGCTCAACGCCGTGTTCCCGGTCACCCCGCAGGACGGCTCGACCATCCCGCAACCGCAAGCCTCCAACCCGGCCGGCGTCGCTTCCGCCAGCCGCCTGTAGCACCCGTGGCGGTGGGCCCCACGCCCGCCGCCACGCCCCTGAACGCCACGCCAGCCGGTGGCGGATGCGCAACCGCCATCCGCACCAGAGGAGGACCGCATGCCCCATTTCATCGCTGAATACACCGACAACATCGAACGCGAGGCCGACCTGCCTGGCCTGTTCGAGAAGGTCCACGCCTGCCTGGGCGACTCCGGCGTCTTCCCCCTCGGCGGCATCCGCAGCCGCGCGGTGCGCCTGGACACCTGGCGCATGGCCGACGGCAAGCATGACTACGCCTTCGTCCACATGAGCCTCAAGGTCGGTGCCGGGCGTGACCTGGAAACCCGCCGCCAGGTCGCCGATGCGCTGTTCGAGGTGATCAAGGCGCACTTCGCCGAACTCCAGGCCTCGCGCCTGCTGGCCCTGTCCTTCGAACTCACCGAGCTGCACCCGGAGCTCAACTACAAGCACAACAACGTCCACGCGTTCCTCAAGGGGCAGGCGGGCTGACCTCCGCCCCACCCCCGCCCCGTCATTGGCAACCCCAAGAAGTACAAGACCATGAGCCAAGCGAAATCCCTGCCCCTGTCCCACGCCAGCGCCAACGCCAACGCCAACGACCTGACCTTCCGTCGCATCGGCTGGCGCCTGATGCCCCTGCTGCTGACCTGCTACCTATTCGCCCACCTGGACCGCATCAACATCGGCTTCGCCAAGCTGCAGATGAGCGCCGACCTGCAGTTCAGCGACACCGTCTACGGCCTCGGCGCCGGCCTGTTCTTCATCGCCTACGCGCTGTTCGGCCTGCCCAGCAACATCGCCCTGGAGCGGGTCGGCCCACGCCGCTGGATCGCCTTCCTCATGGTCACCTGGGGGCTGATGTCCACCGGCATGCTGCTGGTGGAAAGCGCCACCGGCTTCTACACCCTGCGTTTCCTCCTGGGCGTGGCCGAGGCCGGCTTCTTCCCCGGCATCCTGGTCTACCTCAACCGCTGGTTCCCGGCCCAGCGCCGCGGCCAGATGATCGCCCTGTTCGCCATCGCCGTGCCCATGGCCGGCGTCATCGGCGGCCCGCTGTCGGGCAGCATCCTCGACGGCTTCCACGACTTCATGGGCCTTCGCGGCTGGCAATGGATGTTCCTCATCGAAGGCCTGCCGGTGGTGCTGCTCGGCCTGCTGGTGTGGCGCGCCCTGCCCGACGGCTTCGAGCAGGTCGCCTGGCTCGACGCACAGCAGAAGGACAGCCTGCGCCAGCAGATGGCCGGCGAAGAGCGCGGCAAGACCATCACCTCGTTCAGCGGCATCTTCCGCGACCGCAACGTCTGGCTGCTGGTGGCGATCTACTTCGCGGTGATGCTGGCGGTGAACACCATCGCCTTCTGGATGCCCGCGCTGATCCACGGCGCCGGCATCGCCCAGGACCGCAACGTCGGCCTGCTCAGCGCCATCCCCTACCTCGCCGGCTGCTTCTTCATGGTCGCCCTCGGGCGTTCCTCGGACCGCCTGCGCGAGCGCCGCTGGCACCTCTGCGTGCCCCTGCTCATGGCCGCCAGCGGCCTGGTGCTGGCGGGCCTGCTCCCCGACCGCGTGCTGCCGGTGATGGCCGGCCTGCTCATCGCCGGGATGGGCGCCAGCGCCGCCCTGCCGATGTTCTGGCAGCTGCCGCCGGCCTTCCTCTCGGTGCGGGTGCAGGCCGCCGGCATCGCCCTGGTCAGCTCCTTCGGCAGCATCGCCGCCTTCCTCGCGCCCTACCTGATCGGCTGGATGCGCGACACCACCCACAGCGCCAGCCTCGCCCTGTTCCTGCTGGCCTTCCTCATCGCCCTCGGCGGCCTGCTGGTGCTGCGCACCCCGGCCGCCCTGGTCAACCCACGCTAAGAGAGACTCACCATGCTCGACGCCAGCATCATCCAGCAATCCGCCGCCCGCCTCGACGCCGCCGAGCGCTCGCGCCAGCAGGTGCGCCAGTTCTCCCTGGACCACCCCGAGATCACCATCGAAGACGCCTACGCCATCCAGCGCGCCTGGGTGGAGCAGAAGATACGTGACGGCCGCAAGCTGGTGGGCCACAAGATCGGCCTCACCTCCCGCGCCATGCAGGTGTCCTCCAACATCACCGAGCCGGACTACGGCGCGCTGCTGGACGACATGTTCTTCGACGAAGGCAGCGACATCCCCTTCGAGCGCTTCATCGTCCCTCGCGTGGAAGTGGAACTGGCCTTCGTCCTCGGCAAGCCCCTGCGCGGACCGAACTGCACTCTGTTCGACGTGCTCGACGCCACCGAATGGGTGATCCCCGCCCTGGAAATCATCGACGCACGCATCCAGCAGGTGGACCCGGACACCAAGGCCACCCGCAAGGTCTTCGACACCATCTCCGACAACGCCGCCAACGCCGGCGTGGTCATGGGCGGCCGTGCCATCCGCCCCACCGAGCTGGACCTGCGGCGCATCCCGGCGATCCTCTACCGCAACGGCGTGATCGAGGAATCCGGCGTCTCCGCCGCCGTGCTCAACCACCCGGCCAAGGGCGTCGCCTGGCTGGCCAACAAGCTGGCCCCCTACGACATCACCCTGGAAGCCGGGCAAATCATCCTCGGCGGCTCCTTCACCCGCCCGGTGGCCGCCAACCCCGGCGACACCTTCCACGTCGACTACGACCAACTGGGCTCGATTGCCTGTCGGTTTGTTTGAAATCCAGCTGCAAGCGGCAAGCTACAAGCGGCAAGGCGTGCCCTCTTCTTGCGGCTTGCAGCTTGAGACTTGCCGCTCTCCGAAGGAGCACTTCCCATGTCTATTCCCATCAACACCTTCAAACAACGCCTCCTGGCCGGCGACGCACAGATCGGCCTGTGGCTCGGCCTGGCTGATCCTTATTGCGCGGAGCTGGCCGCCAATGCCGGCTTCGACTGGCTGCTGATCGACGGCGAGCACGCGCCCAACGACCTGCGCAGCCTGCTCGGCCAGCTGCAGGCGGTGGCGCCCTACCCGTCGCAGCCGATCATCCGCCCGCCCATCGGCGACCCGGTGCTGATCAAGCAGCTGCTGGACATCGGCGCGCAGACCCTGCTGGTGCCCATGGTGGATTCCGCCGCCCAGGCGGCAGAGTTGGTGCGCGCCATGCGCTACCCGCCGTCCGGCATCCGTGGCGTCGGCAGCGCCCTGGCCCGCGCCTCGCGCTGGAACAGCGTGCCCGGCTACCTGGACCAGGCCGACGAGCAGATGTGCCTGCTGGTGCAGATCGAGAATCTCGACGGCCTCGCCGCGCTCGATGCCATCGCCGCCACCGAGGGCGTCGACGGCGTGTTCATCGGCCCGGCTGACCTTTCCGCCGCCATGGGCCATCGCGGCAATCCCGGGCATCCCGAGGTGCAGGCCGCCATCGAGGACGCCATCGCCCGCATCCGTCGCGCCGGCAAGGCTGCCGGCATCCTCAGCGCCGACGAGACCCTGGCCCGCCGCTACCTGGAACTGGGCTGCGCCTTCGTCGCCGTCGGCGTCGACACCAGCCTGCTGATGAAGTCCCTGCAGGCCCTCGCCGGCCGCTTCAAGGGCACTCCCGCCCCGCAATCCAGCGCCGGCAGCGTCTACTGAGCCGAACACCCTCAACCTCTTACAGCCCGCCCCGGCCCTGTTCGCAGGCCCAGGAACGGGCATGGACCGTCCGAAACAAGGCAGACCGATGAAACTCAACGACCTCAACCTGCTGCGCGAACAGGCCTACGTGAACGGCCAATGGATCGAAGCCGACGACGAAGGCCGCTTCAGCGTGACCAACCCGGCCAACGGCGAGCTGATCGCCGAAGTCGCCTCCCTCGGCCGTGCCGAAACCGCCCGCGCCATCGACGCCGCCCAGGCCGCCCTGCCCGCCTGGCGCGCCCGCACCGCCAAGGAGCGCAGCAGCATCCTGCGCACATGGTACGAACTGATCATGGCCAACCAGGACGACCTGGCCCGCCTGCTCAGCTGGGAACAGGGCAAGCCCTTGGCCGAAAGCCGCGGCGAGATCGCCTACGGCGCCAGCTTCATCGAATGGTTCGCCGAGGAGGCCAAGCGCGTGTACGGCGACGTCATCCCCCACGACAAGCCCGGCCGCCGCCTGGTGGTGATCAAGCAGGCCATAGGCGTGGTCGCCGCCATCACCCCCTGGAACTTCCCCAACGCCATGATCACCCGCAAGGTCGGCCCGGCCCTCGCCGCCGGCTGCACCGTGGTGCTCAAACCCGCTTCGGAGACGCCCCTGTCCGCCCTGGCCCTGGCCGAACTGGGCGAGCGCGCCGGCCTTCCCGCCGGGGTGCTCAACATCGTCACCGGCACCCGCTCGCGGGAGATCGGCGGCGAGCTCACCGGCAACCCGAAGGTGCAGAAGCTCTCCTTCACCGGCTCCACCGGCATCGGCAAGCTGCTGATGGCGCAATGTGCCGAAACCATCAAGAAGGTCAGCCTGGAACTGGGCGGCAACGCCCCCTTCATCGTCTTCGACGACGCCGACCTCGACGCCGCCGTGCAGGGCGCCCTGGGTTCCAAGTTCCGCAACAGCGGGCAGACCTGCGTCTGCACCAACCGCCTGCTGGTGCAGAGCGGCGTGCACGACGAGTTCGCCCGGCGCCTGGTGGCGGCGGTCAATGCCCTCAAGATCGCCCCGGCGGACGAGGACGGCGCCCAGCAGGGCCCGCTGATCAACGCCAAGGCCGTGGAGAAGATCGAGGAACACATCGCCGACGCCCTCGCCAAGGGCGCCACCGTTCTCGCCGGCGGCAAGCGCCACGCCCTGGGCGGCAGCTTCTTCGAGCCCACGGTGCTGGGGGATGTGACCGCCGAGATGCTGGTGGCCCGCGACGAAACCTTCGGCCCCCTGGCGCCGATCTTCCGCTTCGACACCGAGGAACAGGCCATCGCCCTGGCCAACGACACCGAGTTCGGCCTCGCCTCCTACCTCTACACCCGCGACCTCGGCCGCGCCTGGCGCGTCAGCGAAGCCCTGGAATACGGCATGGTCGGCGTCAACGAAGGCCTCATCTCCACCGAAGTCGCCCCCTTCGGCGGCATCAAGCAATCCGGCCTCGGCCGCGAAGGCTCGAAGTACGGCATTGACGACTACATCGAACAGAAATACATGTGCCTCGGCATCGGCTGAAGCCCCCTGGTGGGCTGAAGCCCACCCTACGGGAATGCCCCACCCCACCCGGCAGCACCCCGTGGGAGCGAATTCATTCGCGAAGCTTTTCGCGGTTGAAACCGCTCCCACAGCCCCCCCAAACACCGCGCAATCCTGTAGGGGCGAATTCATTCGCCAAGCGGCGCGCAGCGCTACCGTAGCTTCGCGAGCAGAGCTCGCTCCTACGATCGTGCAATTGGGAAGGGGTACAGCAACGCCCAGCCCCGCTGCGTTGGGCTTCGTGCCTCAGCCCAACCTACACAGCTCATCGCCTCAAGGCTTGATGCCCTTCAGCTCCTGCAACAGCTCCAGCAGTTCCTGCAGCTTTTCCTCGCCCAGTTGTGCCTGGATGGATTGGTAGCCCCGCTCCATCTCCTGGCTCATGGACTGGAAGCAGGCCTCACCCTGTTCGGTGAGGGCCAGGAGGATGCGCCGCTGGTCTTCGGCGACCTTGCGCCGACGGACCATGCCGTCGCGCTCCAGGCGGGCGAGCACGCCGCTCATGCTGGGTTTGAGGATGCAGGCCAGGCGCGCCAGCTTGTGGCTTTCCATCTCGCCTTGCTGGCGGAGGATGCGGATGACCCGCCACTGCTGCTCGGTGAGCCCGTGGAGGTTGAGCTGGGGGCGGAAGAAACGCATGGCCGACTCACGGGCCTGCAACAGGGTGAGGGTCAGGGAAGCACGGGTATTGGGCATGGGTTGGGCAGTGTCGTAAATTAGTTCACAGTTTAACGAATTTCGCTTTCCGCGTCATGGCGAACGGCTCGTCTTGAGTTTCGCCCAGAAGGCGTCCAGGGCCGTTTTCTGCTCCTGGTTGAGCCGCTCGAGCACGTACAGGCGCCGGCGTTCGTCGCTTTTCAGCACCTGCATGGGGCGCTCCTTGGCCAGCTCCGCCAGCTCGGGGGTATCGGCGGCCAGGGGCGAGTAGAACTGGCTGGCGCGGGCATCGGCCAGGGCGTTGCGTGGCTCCAGCAGGTAGTCGATGAAGCGGTAGGCCAGGTCCGGATGCTTGGCATTGGCGGGGATCGCCAGGCTGTCGATGAAGACCATCGCCCCCTCGTCGGGAATCCGGTAGCTGAGCGCCGGGTTGCGCGCGGAGGCGGTCAGCGCATGGCCGACCCAGGCCATGGCCACGCACAGGCGGCCGTCGGCCAGGGCATCGATGTAGGTGTCGTTGTCCAGGTGCCGCGCCATGCGGGCGATGCCCAGCAAGGGCTGCAGATTGCGCTCGACCTGCCGCGCGCCATAGCTCGACAGGCTGCGGCCCCGGTAGTTGAACCAGAGCGAGGCCGTCTCTTCCGGCGCGTCCAGCAGGCCGATGCCGCAACCGGCCAGCCGCGCGGCCTGGCGCTCGTCGAACAGCAGCCCCCAGCTGTTGGGCAAGGGCCCGCCATAGCTGGCTTCGGCCAGCTTCGGGTTGACCACCAGCCCCACCGAGCCCCAGAGGTAGGGCACCGCATAGCGGTTGGCCGAATCGATGCCGGCGAGCATCGCCAGCAGGCCTACGTCGACGCTGGCGTAATGGCTGAGGCGCCCCGTGTCCAGGGGCGCCAGCTGGCCGTTGTGGATCAGCCGCGAGAGCTGGAAGTGCGACGGCACGACGATGTCGAAGGCCTGCTCGCGGCCCAGGGCGGCGTCCAGTTCCTCGGCGGCGGTCATGGTCTGGTATTCGACCCGGATGCCGGTCTGTTTCTGGAAGTCCGCCAGCACCTGCGGCTCGATGTAGTTCTTCCAGTTGAGGACCCGCAACACCTCGTCGGCCCGGGCTTCCAGGGCCAGCAACAGCATCGCCAGGCAGGCCAGCAGTCTCATCGCGCAACTCCTTGCAGGGAATGGGGCCGGCACCTGCCGGGTGCGCCATTAGGAGCGAGGCGACGCCCGCCCGTCATGTTCGAGGCTGCCAGCTTCTTGCTTGCCCGTGCCGGATTCGCCCAAGCGTGACCCCGTGCCCATTCGCCGCCCGGAAAAACCCGCGCCCGGGTCATTGCGGCCGGTCATTAACCTGTTCATGATCGAGCGATAAAAATACCTATAGGTCGCTCCCATGAACGCACTGCTGCGCACGCAGACCCACCTCGGCCTCACCCTCGCCATGCAGGCGCTGCAGGCCGCCCTGGATGCCGCCGCCGAGCATGGCGCCCGGGTCAGCATCCAGGTGGTGGACGCCGCCGGCCTGCCGATCCACAGCGCGCACATGGACGGCGCCCCCGACCCCAGTCGCGCCATCGCCCTGAACAAGGCCGTCACCGCCGCCGGCTTCGGCATCGCCACCCATGCCTGGCAAGAGCGCCTCGACGGCTGCTCCGCCGCCGTGCGCCAGGGCCTGCCCCTGCAACCGGGCATGGCCCTGTTCGGTGGCGGCGAGCCCTTCCACCACCAGGGCCAGGTGATCGGCGCCATCGGCATTTCCGGTGCCTCGGAACGGCTCGACGGGCTCTGCGCCCGCGCGGCCGTGGAGCGCGTCGCAGAGCTGCTGGCGCCAGGTTGACCCGGCGCCTGTCACCCCGGGTCAAGGTGACGGGCAGTGAGGGACAAGACCGCAAGGGGCCGCACGCCCCTTAATAGTCGCCAGCAGAACGCATTCCACCCACCGTTTCAGGCTGCAGTCATGATCAATATCGAGACACCCACCTACTACACGGCCACCAAGAAGTACGACCTCTCCTTCCCCTCCCTGGAGGCGGACCTGGACGCAGACGTCGTCGTGATCGGCGGAGGGTTCTCCGGGATCAACACCGCGCTGGAACTGGCGGAACAGGGCATCACCAATATCGTCGTGCTGGAGGCCCGCTACCTGGGCTTCGGCGGCACCGGCCGCAACGGCGGGCAGATCATGGCCGGCATCGGCCACGACCTGGAGAAGATCCGCAACGACGTGGGCGAGGACGGCCTGCGGCAGATCTTCGAAATCAGCGACCTGGGCGCCGACATCATCAAGGGCCGCATCGCCAAGTACGGCATCGACGCCGACTTCTGCCACGGCTACGGCTACATGGGCTTCAACGGCCGCCAGGAGAAGACCCTGCGCGCCTGGGAGAAGGAGTTCAAATCCCTCGGTTCGCCCCACGAGATCCGCTTCCTCGGCGGCTCCGAGGTGAAGCAGATCATCGGCTCCGACGCCTACAGCAGCGCCCTGCTGCACATGGGCGGCGGCCACGTGCACTCCCTCAACCTGCTGCTGGGCGAGGCCAAGGCCCTGGCCAGCCACGGGGTGAAGATCTTCGAATACAGCCCGGCGCTGGAAGTGACCTACGGCGAGCGCATCACCGTGCGCACCGGCAAGGGCTCGGTACGCGCCGGCAAGCTGCTCTGGGCCTGCGACAGCTTCCTCAACAAGCTGGAGCCGGAGCTGCACAAGACCACCATCAACACCTACGCCTTCCAGATGATGACCGAGCCGCTCCCGGACGAGCTGATCCAGCGCATCAGCCCCATTCGCGGGGCCTACAGCGACATCCGCCCGGTCATCGACTACTACCGCGTGACCAACGAGAACCGCCTGCTGTTCGGTGCGGCGACGCCCTTCGTCGAGCACATCCCCGGCGATCTCAAGGCCTGGAACCGCAACCTGATGCTGAAGATCTTCCCCTACCTCAAGGATGTGAAGATCGACCTCGCCTGGGGCGGCCCCATGGCCTGCAGCCCCAACCTGTTCCCGCAGGTCGGCACCCTGCCCGGCCGCCCCAACGCTTACTTCGTGCAGGGCTACTCCGGTTTCGGCGTCACCCCCAGCCACATCATCTGCAAGGTGCTGGCCGAAGGCATGAGCGAAGGCTCGTCGCGCTACGACCTGATCAGCTCGGTGCGGCGCATCAAGGTGGTCGGCAAGGACCATATTCGCCCGCTGCTGCTGACCGCCGGCAAGAGCTGGCACCAGGTTTCCGGCTACTGGAACGGCCGCCGTTGACTGTGATCGGCGCGTCGGCGGTACGGCGTTGAGATCGGCCTTGGAATGCTCTAGCTCGCTCGTGCCGGAAGCGATGCAACGTAACGAGCACACATTCGTCACTCCCGTTAACCCGGGAATCCACCCATCAAATATCCATCACTCGCAGGAGAACTGCCATGTCCCTCACTCCCATCAAGACCGGTATCACCCTCGCTGAACTGGATGCCTGGGGCACCGTCGCCGACCTGGGTTCGGAAATCCTCGAAGGCGAGGTCAAGGCCTTCGGCAAGATGACCGCCGGCGCCCCCACCGACCCGGTCAGCGCGGCCTATTTCGGCACCACCGGCGGCAAGTTCCGCATGGTCTACCCGTTCAACGAGCAGGCCACCGTGGTCACCGGCGAGGTGATCCTCACCGACGAATCCACCGGCCAGACCACACGCTTCAAGGCTGGTGACAGCTGGTACGTCGCCAAGGGCACCCCGGTGCTCTGGGAAGTCCCCGGCGAGAGCTTCGTCAAGCACTACTACGCGGTGGCCTGACCTCTCCAGGTGCCTGCCCCCCGGGGCAGGTTCGCGCCACTGGCAACCTCTGCGGCGATGGTCTGCACTGCCCTCACCGCCCACACGAGGGTTCCTCCATGACGCCATCCCCCGTCGAATTCGCCAGGCATTGCCTGAGCACCTTCACCCACTTCGTCCCCGCCTCCCTCGGTGCCTTCTACCTGATCGACGATCAGTTGCAGGCCCGCGACTTCCAGCTGCTGGGCATGCACCCGCAGATGCACGACGCCTACCTGCGCCACTACCGCCACCTAGACCCGCTGCAACCCGGCGCCTGCCTGGCCACCGGCCTGCCGGTGGTGCCCCTGCAAGCCGGCCAGGCCCGCCAGGACGAGGCGCAGAACCGCGAATACCAGGGGTTCCTGCGCGCCCATGAGGTGATAGACGTCGTTGAAGTCATCGCCCAGGCCGGCGAGCGCCCCGTGGCCGGGCTGTCCCTGTTGCGTTGCAGCGGCATGCCGGCGTTCTCGGAAGAGGAGCTGGCCAGCCTGGCTGCCCTGCAGGGGATGATGGAAGCCGGGGTGCAGGCCCTGGTGCCCGCCGCCGAGCCGAAGCTGCAGGGCCTCACCCCGCGTGAACGGGAGATCGCCCTGCTGCTGCGCGAAGGCATCGGCAACAAGCAGCTCGCCCGCCACCTGGGCGTCGGCCTGCCTACGGTGAAGACCCACCTGCTCAACCTGTTCCGCAAGGTCGGCGCCAGCAGCCGCACCGAACTGGTGGCGATGCTGTTCCTCTGACGGCGCCCCTCAGCGCCCCGACTGCTGCACCAGGGTGGCGGGCACGGCGCCCGCCGGGGGCTCGCCCAGCTCGGTGCCCAGCAGGTGATTGACGAAGAGGTGGAACAGCTCCGACTGGCTGGAGATGCCCAGCTTGCTGTAGAGGTGCTTGCGGTGGTTCTTCACCGTGCCCTCGGCGATCTCCAGATGCAGGGAGATGGACAGGCTGGAATGCCCCCGCAGGATCAGCCCGACTATGGCCTGCTCGCGCGCGGTCAGGCGATCGGTGGCGAAGCCGGAGAAGGCCGCCGCCAGGTGCTCGGCGATGCTGCGCTCGGGCCGTGCCCCCAGCGGCTGGGCGGCGACCTTGGCGTAATGGCGCTGGAGAAAGGCTTCCAGCGCCGGCTGGCAGAGCCGCAGCGCGGCCACGTCCTGCGCCGAGAACACCGGCGAGCCGTTGCAGCGCATCAGCGAATAGGCCGCATAGGTGCCGCCGGGCAAGGGCGAAAGAAACACGATCTCCTCCGCCAGGCTGCCCGACGCCAGGGAAATGCACGGGTGCACGTCCGGCGAATTGAAATACTCACCCTCGAAGAAGGCATCCGGCGCCAGCTCCGCCATGCGGTACAGGCCGGCAGGCCGACCATGGGCGCAGGCGGTGTAGACCGGGTCCAGCAGGTAGGTGCCGTTGACGTAGCGCTGCATCGCGCCGGGCTCGGGGATGCCGTGCAGGTTGTCATGCAGCAGCGCGGGGCTGCCACCGGCGGGGTAGACGAAGATGCAGCTCTGGTCGAAGGGCGCCAGGGCCTGCAACGCCGCGTCCAGGCGCTCGGCGAAGGCCGCCGTCTCCACGCTGGCGATCAGCTCGGGGCTGTGTGCGTGCCAGGCTTCCAGCACCTGCCAGCCCTGGGAATGGGAGAGTCCTGCTGCGTGCGCCATGCTTCACCTTCTTGTTGTCCGGCCGCCCCGCCCAGGTGCAGAAATGGGCCTTGGGGCGCGCGTTTCAGGGGTGTTTTCAAGAAAGCATTTTGCTTGCCACAACGCCCTCCACGCCAGCGCTTTTCAGCACCCCGGCAAACCCTGGCCGGGGCGCCTGTAGGGGCGAATTCATTCGCCCAGCGGTGCGCAGCACCGGCCCACCAACCGGAGCCACGCCGGGCGCCCCTGATAACCCCGCTCCTTGCACGCCCCCAATGAAATGCCCGAGACAGTCACCTGCATCGGGCTCGTCCGGCTGCGTTCCCTGCTACACGGACGAAAAGCCGTTATCGACGAACAGATGGGCGCCGCTGACGAAGGAGGCATCGTCGGAGGCGAGGAACAGCGCGGCCCGCGCCACCTCCTCCGGCTCGCACAGGCGGCCCTGCTGGGCGGCGATGTCCGCCTCGCTGGCGTTGACGCCCATGGCTTGCAGGTCATGCAGCTCACGCATGCCGTGGGCGGTGCGGATAAAGCCCGGCGCCACTGCGTTGCAACGGATACCGCGGTCGCGGAACTCGACGGCGATGGCCCGGGCGAACATCTGGCAGGCGCCCTTGGTGGCGTTGTAGACCACCTCCCCCGGCGTGGCGTACTGGGCGGAGATGGACGAGGTGCAGACGATGCTGCCCTTGCCCTTCGCCAGCATCTGCGGCAGCACGGCGCGGGTCATCAGGAACATGCTCTTGACGTTGACCGCCATCAGCCAGTCCCACTCCTCTTCCTGCACCTCCAGGAAGGGCTTCACGATCAGCGTGCCGGCGTGGTTGAACAGCACATCGGCCGGGCCCAGCGCGGCGAGGCTCGCCGCCACCGCCGCCTCCACCTGGTCGGCCTGGGACACATCGGCGCCCAGGCCGATGGCCCGTCCACCCTCGGCTTCGATCTGCGCGGCCAGGGCGCGGGCGGCCTCGGCGTTGCGGTCGATGATGGCGACCGCCGCACCCTCGCGGGCGAACAGCCGGCTGGCCGCCTCGCCGCAGCCGCCGGCGCCCCCGCTGATGATCGCGACCTTGCCGTGCAGGCGTGGTTGGTTGGAAAGCATGGCAACTCCTGGTTCAAGGGTTCTGTGTAGAGGTGGCGGGGCACGAACCGGCCCCGCCACGTGGCGTGCATGGGGTTATCCGTGGGCGGGCTTCAGCGCGGGTGCCCCTCGCGGCCGCCACTGACGGCGAAGGCCTCTTCCGGCGACAGCACCAGGCGGTGACGGCGGTAGAAGGCGAAATAGGCCATGCCGATCAGGTACCAGGCGGCGGCGCCCAGGGCAGCCCATTTGTAGAGCGGGTCGAGGAACTGGTAGATCAGCGTGATGGCCGAGATGCCGATCACCACCAGCGCGCCGAACACGCCGTAGGGGCTGCGATAGGGGCGCGGCAGGTCCGGGTGCAGGCGGCGCAGGCGGATGAAGGCGACGCTCTGCAGGATGTAGGAGATCATCCCGGCGAACACGATCATGCTGACCATGATCCCGCCCATCAGCGCGTTGTTCTCGCGGCCGAAGCTGAACCAGAACACCAGCAGGATGCTCAGCGCCAGCAGCGAGCCGGTCAGCAGCGCGACGTTGGGCGTCTTGTTCACCGGGTGGGTGACCGACAGCGCGGTGGGCAGGTAGCCGGCGCGGGACAGGGAGTAGATGTTGCGCCCGGCGGCGAAGCTGCCCGCCAGGAAGGACGCCGCCAGGCCCAGCACCGCCACGGCCGAGAGCACCTTGCTCGCGGTGTGCCCGAAGATCTCGCGGAAGCCGTCCAGCAGCGGCTCGCCCGAGCTGCTCATGGCGAAGGCGCCACCGCCGATGGAGGCACTGAAGAACAGCACGCCCAAAGCCAGCACGGTGAGGATCAGGATGCCGAACACCAGCGCGCGCGGTACATGGCGACTGGGGTCGTGGGACTCCTCGGCGGTCAGCGGCAGCTGCTCGATGGCGAGGAACATGTACACGCCGAAGGGCAGCGCCAACATGATCCCGGTGAGGCCGAAGGGCAGCCAGGGTCCGTTGCCGCCAGCCACTTCCACCGGCGCGTCGGCGTCACCCGCGGCCAGGTTCAAGGCCTTGGCGGCGAAGTCCACATGGGGGATGGCCGTGGCGAAGAAGAACACCAGCACGCCGATAGCCGCCAGGGTGATCACCACCACCACGCGCATCGACACGCCCAGCCCACGCACCGAAAGCAGCAGCATGCAGGCGTAGCCCACCAGCCACCACAAGGGCTGCCACTCCGGCGCGGTGCCGAAGATCGCCGAAAGGTAGGTGCCCATGAAGAACATGTTGCCGGCGGGCGCCAGGATGAACTCGATGTTCTCCGCCAGCCCGGTGCTGAAGCCGCCCCATGGCCCCAGGGTGGTACGGGCGAAGGAATAGGCGCCGCCGGTGTGGGGCAGCGCGGCAGACATCTCGCCGATGGACGAACACAGCAGCAGGTACATGAAGGCGATGATCACGGTGGCCGCCAGCATGCTGCCGAAGCCCTGGGCCAGGCCCAGGTTCCAGCCGGAATACTGCCCGGCGATCACCGCGCCCACACCCAGCACCAGCAGGGTGAAGAACCCCGCATGGCGCTGCAGCGTGCGCTGCTCGAAATAGCCGGCGGACACATCCTGGTAGCTCACGCCACCGCTGCCCGAGGCAGGCCGCCCCAGTGTGGTGCTCTCGTACATCTCGCCCCTCCCCTTGTTCGGTTTGTTTTGTTGGGTATGGGGCGATGGTCGGGGCAAATGAGGGGGATGGGTATGTCCCTAAAGGGATATGAGGGGAGCAGCTGCAAGCCGCAAGTTGCAAGCTTCAAGTAAGAGCGGCAAGCACAAGCTTCCAGCGGCGACCTCTTGCGGCTTGCAGCTTGAAGCTTGCCGCTGCTGCGACTTGTCGCTGCTCCACCTTCCGGTTGATACCCCCAACCGCCCCATCTGGCGACCATTGAGTCCTCATCAACAAGAACGAGGACCGCTCCATGACCACCCAATCCGACTGGATCACCGTAGGCGCCCTGGCCGAGGGTTTTGCCCCGGAGGCCTTCATCCTGCCCAACCTGGCTGATCTCGACGGCAAGCGCTTCGACCTGCAGTTCGACAACGGCTGGAGCATCGCCCACGTGTTCGCCGATGGGCACCTGGACTGGGCGCTGGCCGACGGGTCCTCCAGCGGTCGTTCGCCCTACCGCGCCACCTCGGTGCGCCCAGGCATCTACCTGGTGGACTTCATCAAGGAAGAACACGGCCAGCTGTGGTCGGTGACCCTGGTGCTGGACACCGCCGCCAGCGCCTTCAGCGCGGTGCTGGGCCGCCTGCCCGATGCTGCTGCCACCCGTGAGGGCCTGTACGGCCGCGCCCTGGCCGGCAAGAGCCTGACCGGCGTCGAGGTGCAGTTCTTCCACGGCACCCTTGACCGCCCCTTCCAGCCGGGTGCCTGCCCCCACGCGCCGACCACCGAGCTGGTGGGCCTGCGCAACCGCTACCGCTACAGCCCCACCGAGGTCTACGAGCACGTCTACCTCAACGAGAACTACTACAGCTGGCAGTGCCTGGCGGGCGTCGAGAAGGGCCTGTGCGACACCGACCGTTGCCACTACCTCAAGATCGCCGACGAGCTGTACCTGTTCGTCTGGCGCGAGAAGATCGTGCCCACCCTCGGCGTGGTGATGATCGACCTCAAGGCCCACCGCAGCGACGGCAAGATCTTCGGCTACGCCGACGGCGACTTCGGCGCCCTCTCCAACTTCCCCGTGTCCTCCCATTGCGACGTGCTCAACCGCACGGTGTATGGCAATGCATAAGCGCACGGTGGTGATCACCGGGGCCGGCACCGGCATCGGTGAAGCCTGCGCCCGGCGCCTGGGGCGCGAAGGCGCCAACCTGGTGCTGATCGGCCGCCGCGCCGAGCCCCTGCAACGGGTCGCCGCCGAGTGCGGCGGCCTGGTGCTGGTGGGCGATGCCGCCAGCAGCGCCGACTGGGCCGGCTTCGTCGCCGCCATCCACGCGCGCTTCGGCGGTATCGACGCCCTGCTCGCCTGTGCCGGAGGCCACGGCCTGGGCAGTGCCACAGACACCAGCGACGACGCCTGGCAGGCGGCCATGCGCGGCAACCTCGACACCGCCTTCCACAGCGCCCGCGCCTGCCTGCCGTCGCTGCTGGAGCGGCGCGGCAGCATCGTCCTGCTGGGCTCCATCGCCTCCCTGGCGGCGGGCCCGGAGGTGTGCGGCTACACCACCGCCAAGCATGCGCTGCTGGGCCTCACCCGTTCGCTGGCGCGGGACTACGGGCCCCAGGGCGTGCGGGTCAACTGCGTATGCCCCGGCTGGGTGCGCACGCCCATGGCCGACGAGGAAATGCAGCCGCTGATGCAGCACCACGGCGAGAGCCTCGACGCCGCCTACGCGCGGGTCACCGCCGAGGTACCCCTGCGCCGCCCGGCCCAGGCGGAGGAGATCGCCGCGCTGTGCCGCTTCCTGATCAGCGACGAGGCCTCCATCCTCACCGGCGCCACCCTGGTGGCCGACGGCGGCTCCAGCATCGTCGACGTGCCCACCCTCGCCTATGCGCGGCTTGGCGGTGCGTCATGAGCCCCGCCTTCGATTTCGCCGGCCGCAGCGTGCTGGTCACCGGCGGCGCTCAGGGCATTGGCCGGGCCATCGTCGAAGGCTTCGCCGCCTGCGGGGCGCGGGTGCTGATCGCCGACCTGCAGCAGGCCCCGGCCGAAACCTTGGCGCAGTCATTGCGCGACGCCGGCCGCGAGGTGCATGCGGCAGCCATCGACCTGGCGGACCGCGACGCCATCCTGCAGCTGCTCGGCGGCCTGCCTCGGCTCGATGTGCTGGTGCACAACGCCGGTTACTTCCCCTTGAGGCCGCTGCAGGAGATCGGCCCGGAGCTGCTCGAACGCACCCTGGCGGTAAACCTCGGCGCGCTGTTCTGGCTCACCCAGGGCGCCCTGCCGCTGTTCCGCCAGCAGGGGCGCGGCTGCGTGCTGGTCACCTCCTCGGTGACCGGGCCACGGGTGGCCTACCCGGGGCTCACCCACTACGCGGCGTCCAAGGCCGGGGTGAACGGTTTCATCCGCAATGCGGCACTGGAGCTGGCCGCCGAGGGCGTGCGCGTCAACGGGGTGGAACCGGGGATGATCCGCACCCCCGCCATGGGCAACCTGGGCGACGGGGAGCATGCCGCCGCCATCGCCCGGGGCGTGCCCCTGGGGCGCCTGGGGGAGCCTGGTGACATCGCCGCCGCCATGCTGTTCCTCGCCTCGGACCAGGCCTCCTACATCACCGGGCAGACCCTGGTGGTGGACGGCGGCGCAACGCTCCCGGAGACCCTCGCGGCCACCGGCGGCTGAATGCCGAAGGCCAGGGCCGGCGGGGGTCGCCGGCCTATCCTGCATCTGTAGGATGGTGACCCCCGCCACCCTTGGCGATACTCGTTCCAGGCCCTGCCTCGTCGTACAGACACCGGCCACCCACTGATGACTGAGAGCCGCTCGCCGGCTCCGACAAAAACAACAAAGTCGCAGACAGGTACCTCCCATGAGCCAGATCGACGAACACCTCATCACCTCCCGCCGTTTCGCCGCCTTCAACGCCTGCGTGCTGGAGCTGCAACGACTGGCCCAGGAACAACCCCTCGCCCGTTTCCATCGCCACGCCCTGCAACGCCTGCAGGCGCTGCTGGCCTTCGACAAGGCCTGGTGGGGGCACGCGGCGATGGTCGCCGACCTGCCGGAGGAGCACAGCTCCCAGGTGTTCGACCTGCCCGCCAGCTACGTGGAGGACTGGCAGTCGATCCGTGAGCAGGACATCACCATCGGCCTGGTGCAGTCGCAACCCGGGCGCTCGGTGATCGTCGACAGCCAGGCCGAAGACACCCCCGCCGGGCTGCGCTGGCTGGGGCGCAAGCACGGCTTCGGTGAATTCCTCTGCGTGATCCACATCGACCCGCAAACCCAGCTCAGCGTGCACCTGACGCTCTACCGCCGCCCGGGCGCGCCGCGCTTCGGCGAGGAGGAGCGCTTCCTCCTCGACCAGGTGATGCCGCACCTGGTGGCCGCCGAGGGCGCCAACCAGATCCGTGCCCTGGTGGCCCTGCGTGAAACCCTGGACGGGCCCAACACCCTGGCGCTGGCCGTGTGCGACCGCCAGCGCACCCTGCACTATGCCGAGCACGGCTTCGTCGAACGCCTGCTGCTGGAGTGGCCACGCTGGAGCGGCCCGCGCCTGCCAGAGGCGGTGGACGCCGCCGGCTACCGGGGCCAGCACCTGCAGCTGGACGCCACCGAAGTCGGCGACCTGCTCCTGCTCAGCGCCCGCCTGCGCCCCGCCCTGGCGCAACTGAGCGCCCGGGAAACCGACGTCGCCGAACGCTTCGGCGGCGGCAGCACCTACAAGGAAATCGCCCGCGACCTGGGCCTGGCGCCGAACACCGTGCGCCATCACATCCGCAGCATCTACGACAAGCTCGGCATCAACGGCAAGGCGGGCATCGCCCACCTGCTGCACCACACCTCGAACTAAACCCAGCTGCTCCCTCCACCTGCCCCGAAGACGGCGGGACGGGGAGCCTTTGCCTGCACCTACCCGCCAGAGGAACCCTGCACATGCACAGCCGCTACACGCTTCCGCTTGCCCTCGCCGCCGCCCTCGCCGCCACCAGCGTCCAGGCCGCCGACCTCAATGCCCGCGACTTCGTCTCGGCGCCGGTGGGCACCGTGCTCGGTGTCGGCTACCTGCCGCTGACCCGCGCCAACGACTACCACGGCGCGGGCCACAGCACCGGCAAGGCCGACCTCGCGGTCAACGCCTTCGCCTGGCGCCAGCTGATCTTCACCGACATCTGCGGCACCCTGTGCACCCCGCAGTTCATCGTCCCCTACGTGGACGTCGACATCCGCGCGCCGGGTGCCGCCAGCCGCAGCAGCGAACGCGGCCTGGGCGACCCTCAGGTGGGCGGCACGCTGTTCTTCATCAACGACCCGCAATCGCGCACC
Source organism: Pseudomonas sp. PDM13 (assembly GCF_025685765.1). Taxonomy (NCBI): domain Bacteria; kingdom Pseudomonadati; phylum Pseudomonadota; class Gammaproteobacteria; order Pseudomonadales; family Pseudomonadaceae; genus Pseudomonas; species Pseudomonas sp. PDM13. The sequence goes on from NZ_JAOTQU010000007.1 coordinate 78,043, forward strand.
TATAGCGGCCTGCTGACCATGCTCACGGTGCCGGTGGGCGAATACCACGGGCGCAACCCGGACGCCTCCCCCGGTGCCAACCGCTGGGCCCTGCACCTCAACTACAACTACACCCAGGGCGTCGGCGAGAACTGGATCCTGGAGGCCAACCTCGAAGCCCAGGTCTATGGCAAGAACGATGACTACTTCGGCCAGGACCTGGAGCAGAAGCCGCTCTACCGCCTGCAGGCCTTCGCCTCCTACGACTTCACCCCCAGCACCTATGGCGCCCTGCGCCTGATCCACGCCGACGGCGGCGAACTGGAATTCAACGGCCGCACCCTCGACGACACCCACCAGCGCTACACCCAGCTCGGCTTCGAAGTGGGCCACTGGCTGGACCGGCGCAACCAGGTACTGCTGGGCTTGACGCGCAACGTCGCCACCGAGAACGCCTTCGAGCAGAACAACCTGCTGCTGCGCTTCGTCCATGTCTTCTGAGGGCTATGCCATGACCACCGCCGTTTCCGCGGGGCTGCCCCGCACCCGCTTGCTGGCCATCGTGCTGTTCGCCGCCATCGTCCCCTGCGTGCTGATGGCCGCGCCGGCCATCGCCACCCAGTACGCCCTCCAGCTCGGCCTCGGCCCGGCGCAGATCGGCCAGCTGTTCTCCGCCGAGCTGGCCGCCATGAGCCTGGCCACCCTGCCCGCCTACCTCTGGCAGCCACGCCTGGACTGGCGGCTAGTGGCGCGCGGCGCGGCCCTGCTATTCATCGTCGCCAACCTCGCCTCGGCCTGGGCGAGCGCCTTCCACCCGCTGATGGCCCTGCGCGTGGTCAGCGCCCTGGCCGGCGGCACGCTGATGGTGCTGTGCATCGCCAGTGCAGCGCAGAGCCAGGACCGCGACCGCGTGTACGGACTCTGGGTCATGGGCCAGTTGGTGCTCGGTGCCATCGGCCTGTGTCTGCTGCCGCCGCTGTTCGAGCGATTCGGCCTGCAGGCGCTGTACCTAGGCCTGGCCCTGCTGATGCTGCTGTGCCTGCCGTTGGCGGGCAGCTTCCAGGGCGTCACCCCGGCCACCCGCACGCTTGAGCGGGCATCCGGTGGCATCGGCTGGCGTGCGTTGCTGGCACTGTTCGCCGTACTGGCCTTCTACGTCGGCCTCAGCGGCGTGTGGACCTTCATCGGCAGCATCGCCGGCGCCGCGGCCATCGACCCGGCCAGCAGCGGGCGCATCCTCGCCGTCGCCACCCTGCTGGGCATCGCCGGTTCGGCCTGCGCCGCGCTGATCGGCAAGCGCTGGCCGCGCGGGGCGATGCTGCTGCTCGGCTACGCCCTGATGACCGGCGCGGTGCTGCTCCTGCTCGACCAACCGGGCGTTGCGCGCTTCGCCACGGCAGCCCTGGTGTTCAAGTACACCTGGACCTTCGCCCTGCCCTTCATCCTCGCCTGCCTGGCCGACCTGGACCGCGACGGCAGGTTGATGAACACCACCAACCTGCTGATCGGCGGTGGCCTCGCCCTCGGCCCCGCCATCGCCGGCCCGCTGCTGGAAAGCAGCGTCGGCATGCGCGGCGTCCTGCTGCTCAGTGCCACCTGCCTGCTGCTGTCCTTCGCCGCACTCAGCCTCGCCCGCCTGCAAAGCGGCGCGCCGACCCCTTCCCTCGACAACACCGGAGCCAATCCATGAGCCGCCGTACCGCCTTCTTCTCCGATGAACTCTGCTTCTGGCACAGCGCCGGCATGCACGCCCTGACCCTGCCCGTGGGCGGCTGGGTGCAACCGCCGGCCGCCACCGGCTTCGCCGAATCCCCCGAAACCAAGCGCCGGCTGAAAAGCCTGCTGGATGTCTCCGGCCTGTCCCGCCAGTTGCTACAACGCAGTGCGGAGCCGGCCACGGACGAAGACCTGCTGCGGGTCCACCCGGCCCACTACCTGCAACGCTTCAAGGCCCTGAGCGACGCCGGTGGCGGCGAGCTGGGCAGCGAGGCCCCCATCGGCCCGGGCAGCTACGAGATCGCCAAGCTCTCCGCCGGCCTGGCCATCGCAGCGGTCGATTGCGTCATGCGTGGTGAGGCGAACAACGCCTACTCGCTGTCGCGCCCGCCGGGCCACCACTGCCTCGCCGACCAGGCCATGGGCTTCTGCTTCCTCGCCAACATCGCCATCGCCATCGAGGCGGCCCGGGCCCGCCACGGCCTGCGACGGGTGGCGGTGATCGACTGGGACGTGCACCACGGCAACGGCACCCAGTCGATCTACGAGGAAGACGGCGAGGTGCTGACCGTTTCCCTGCACCAGGAGAACTGCTACCCGCCGGGCTACAGCGGCCTGGAGGATCGTGGGCGCGGCGCCGGCCTGGGCAGCAACATCAACATCCCCCTGCCGGCTGGCAGCGGCCACGACGCCTACCTGCAGGCCATGCGCCGCATCGTATTGCCGGCGCTGGAGCGCTTCCGCCCGGAGCTGATCGTGGTCGCCTGCGGCTACGACGCCAACGCCGTGGACCCGCTGGCGCGCATGCTGCTGCACAGCGACTCATTCCGCGGGATGACGGCGCTGCTGCGTGAAGCGGCGGAGGGGTTGTGCGGCGGGCGCCTGGTGCTTGTGCACGAAGGTGGCTACGCGGAAGCCTACGTGCCCTTCTGCGGGCTCGCGGTGATGGAGGAGCTGTCGGGGATGCGTACCGCCGTGGAAGACCCGATGCTGGCCTTCATCCAGCTGCAGCAGCCCGGCGAGGCCTTCGCCGGTTTCCTGCATGACCAGGTGGAGCACCTGGCCACGCAGCTGGGCTAGAAAGGTGAGTGGAGCTGCCGTCAGAAACCGGCGGCGGCTTCCATCAACGCGCCGGCCCGGAAGTCCTTGGGCGAGCGCTCGAAGTGCTTCTTGAACGACCGGCTGAAATGCGCCGAATCGGTAAAGCCCCACTTGTAGGCGATCGAGGTGATGGACTCGCCCCTGAGTATGGGGTTGGCCAGGTCGTCCGCACTGCGCTGCAGGCGCGAGCGCTGGATATAGCGGCAGACGCTGTCGCCCTGCTCCTCGAAAAGCCGGTACAGGTGGCGGACCGAGATATCCAGGCGGTTGGCCAGGGCCAGCGGCGTGAGGTTGGGCTGGGACAGCGACTCGTCGATGATCTTCTGCACATAGCTGCGCAGGTTGGCGCCTTGCAGGGAATCGCAGCTGCCGGCCTCCACGCGGTCCTGGCCCAGCGCCGGCTCCAGCAGGGAGATGAAGGCGTTCTCCAGGGCCTCGATCTCGTCATCGTCCGAACCCGCCTGCTCGCGGCACAGCTGGTCCATCAGCAGGTGCAACATCTTGCCGCTGGCACGGGTCGAGGAAATCTTGCCGAACTTGGCCTGCTTGGACTTGAACGCGCGCTCCACCGCCTCGCGCGGCAGGTGCAGAGAGGCGTGGTCGATCAGGCCGAAGGGGGTGATCTCGCAGGCGCCCACCGAATCCATCAGCAGCAGCTCGCCCGGCGCCAGGTCGATGCTCACGCCGCCCTGCGCCACCCGGGAAAAGCCGCTGCGCTGGCTGATCAGGAAGCAATGGCGGTCGTCATCGCGATCGGCCTTGAGGGAGGAGCGGGAAATAAGCCCGGCATTGGTGCGCAGGTGCGCCATGGTGAGGCCGGAATGGCATTGCGCGGAGATCTCGCCGATGAACAGCGAACGGCTGGTAGCCAGTTGGGTTTCGAACCTGCCGCAGATGTTCTGCAGCGACTTTTGCCAGTCTTCCAGACCGCCACGGGCTTCTTGAGCACGCATACGAACCTCCGGAGTTATCTTGTTTTTGTTGCGAGATTGTTAACATGTTATCTATGCGAGCGCAACAAGGACTCGATGCCGTCTGAAGATGCAGTTTCGGTGCCAGCGGGACAGTACGACGCCCGCTCCTCGCCAATGGGCAACATGCCCGGCTCAAGCGCGGGGGGTGGCCATGTGCACCATCTCTGCCCCGGGCGTGAAGATGTGCATGACCCTGGGCGCCCTCAACCAGGAAACAAAGCATCACCGCCCTTCGGAATCACCTGACACGCGACTCGGCCAGCCGATTTACCAACATCACTAAAATACTTATATTACTTATCGAAAAGTGACAGAGGTATGAATGAGATTCGCTGGACACGGAAGGCCATCAAGCAACTCAGACGAACCGCCAGCATCGACCAGAAAAGAATCTACGACGCCGTCCAGGCGCTGGCTTCCATGCCGGATGTACAAAATGTCAAAGCCCTCGTCCACCATCAGTTCGGCTACCGGCTTCGAGTCGGCAGTTACCGAGTCATTTTCGATTGGGACGGCGCCATCCAGATCGTGAGTATTGAAGAGGTGAAGAAGCGTGATGAGCACACCTACTAACGTGCAGATCATCAATGACGCGAACGGCAAACCCGCCTTCGTCGTCATCCCCTATGCCGACTACATCGCCCAGCAAGGCCAGGACGGCCTGGTCCCCAACGAAGTCGTCGGCCATATGGTCAAGGATGGCCTCACCCCCATCGCAGCCTGGCGCCGACACCTGGGGCTTTCCCAGGCGGAAGTGGCCGCGCGCATCGGTATCAGCCAGCCGGCCTATGCCCAGCAGGAACAGGCCGCCAAACCACGCAAGGCGACCCGCGAGAAGGTCGCCGGCGCCCTCGGCATCGCGCCGCAGCTGCTGGACCTCTGAAACGAAAAGCCCCGGCACTCTGGCCGGGGCTTCTCTGGTGATCTCGTCCTACCTCAGCGGGCCAGTACCGCCAGCACGATGACCAGCAATACGATGCCGCCGGCGATCACCAGGGCCTGGGTGCCCGAGCGTTCCTTGCGGGCGCCCCGGGTCTTCTTCGGGTGGGGGGTGCCCATGCCCGGCTTGAAGCCGGCGGCCCGGGGCCCTTTCAGTTTGTGCGATGCCATGACTCACTCCTTGTTGAATGCCGACATGCCAAGAACCTAACACCCGCCCGCTACCCACTCCAAGCCCCCGTTTGCCGCCGTCGCGCCAGCCTGCATAATCCCGCCTCATGCCCCCAGCCAGGGAACCGCCCCGGATGCCCACCAAAGCCCCGATCACCCGTGCCTACTGCGTCCAGCTGGACGAGGTGCTGTCCATCGCCGAAGCGCGCCGGGCGTTCTTCTCCCTGCCCGAGCCGCGCAGCCGTTTCGACTTCCTCTGCTCCAGCGAGGCCTGCCGCGCGCTGGGCACCAAGGTCACTGCGGCGAACTACGACAAGCAGCCGAACGAGACCTACAAGGCCGCGCACTTCCGCGAGAACCCGCACTCCAGTCACGCGTCCGACTGCGAATGGATGGCCGACGAGGAGGACGAGGACGCCGACGGCAAGCTGCCCGGCGAGAGCGAGGCCGAAGCCCGGCAGCGCCACGCCCGGCGCAAGCTGCATGACTACATCGATGTGTTCGAGCCCCCGGTCGAACGGGCCAGGCCCAACGCCGACAAGCCCGACACGCCAACCGCCCCCGCGCGCAAGCCTGCCGGCACCCCCGAGGAAGCCCCGGCCCCGCGCAACGAGAAGAAATCGGTCAACCAGCGCACCAGCAGCCTGGAGCGCCTGGTGGAGTGCTACCGGCAAGCGCGGCTGGAGCTTGGCGACGACGAGTTCAAGGCCATGCGCCTGCGCGTGGTGGGCGAAGGCGAGATGCCCCTGGGCGCGTACTTCAAGGCGATCAAGTACGCCAAGCTGGGCAACGCCAACCGGGTGCTGCAGGGTGGCGCGCTGCTGGTGGACCGCTACGGCAGCGGCTTCAAGCTGAAGTTCTACGACCGCATCGATAACAAGCCGGTTTTCCTCTACATCTCCAAGGAGCAGATGGACGCCTACCGCTTCAAGGGCTACCTGGATGGCTTGCTGAGGGAAGAGGTCGACTACTTCCGGGTCTTCGCCATGGGTGAGCTGGCGCTGTCCCCCAGTGGCAAGAGCCTGGACCTCAAGGTCGCCGACCTGCGCCAGCTGGTGCTGATCCCGGGAATCAAGAAGGCCCCCGCGACGGAGGCCTGAAGCCGCTCAAAAGCCCGCCAGCACCCGGGCCAGTGCCGGCAGCGCGCCCAGCAGGTGGGCCTGCTGCGCGTCGTCGAGGCGGATGTAGCGACGGAACGCCGGCATGCGGTTGACCACCTCGCTGGCGCCCATGTGTTCCAGCAGCACCCGCCAGTGGCCGTCCTCGCGCTCGATGTGCAGGCGCTTGAAGTCCAGGGGCATCAGCGCGGCCCGCAAGGCCGGGTCACTCTCCAGCGCGGCGATCACGCCAGCCAGCTCGGCCGCCTCCCCGGCGCGCCGGGTGCATGCCAGGCCCTGGCGGCGGATGGCGCCGGTGTGGCGCAGCTCCAGCTTCGCCACACCCTGCCCGCAGGACGGCACCTGCAGGCTGAACTCGGTGAGCACCAAGTGCATCAGCAGTTCCGACTGGGTGCGCTCGCGGGCCTCAACCTGCAGGCCGTCGTCCAGGGTAAAGCGCCCCTGGCCTGGTTCCAGCGCCTCGAAACCGAGGCCGCCGAGGTTGCGCCGCACCAGGGCCAGGGTCGCCCCCGGCCGGTAGCCGGAGGGTGCGCGGGTGTTGCCGAAGAACTCACGCAGTGCGGGAAGCATGGCCGTAACTCTCGCTGGGGTGGATGCCCGGCTCATTGGCGAATTCCTTTTCCAGTACCTCTTCCACCGGCACCGGACGGAACGGGTTGACCTTCTGCACCACCACCGTCCAGAACAGCGCGTAGGCGGCGGTCAGGCCGAGCATCACGGCGAAGGGGCCGTAGATGTCCTTGGGGTTCATGCCCGGCGGGGTGATGAACCACATGCCCAGCAGGATGCCGGCGCTGGAGATGATCTGCGGCAGCGGGAAGAACGGCGACTTGTAGGCACGCGGCAGGTCCGGGCGGCGGATGCGCAGGATCACCACCGAGATCGTCACCAGCAGGTAGGCGGTGCTCCAGGCGCAGACGGCGGCCAGCACCAGGTGGAAGATGTTGTCGGTGTTGCCACCCAGCCAGGCGGCGTGCAGGCAGGGGATCAGCACCGCCACGGCGATGCACAGCAGCGGCGTCTTGTAGCGCGGGTGCAAGTAGGCGAAGACCTTCGGCAGCGCGCCGTCCACTGCCATGCCGTACATGATGCGCGGCACGCCGGCCATCAGGGTGTTGATGGTGGCGGCGCCGGCGAAGAGGAAGCCGATGCCGAGCCAGATCGGGCCGATATCGCCCATCACCTGCTGGGCGAACTGCGGGATGGCCATGGGCGTATCCAGCAGGTGCACACCGGTGGCCTCGTCGAGCAGCACGTTCTCCACCTGGCGCTTCATCGCCGCGCCGTAGATGAACATGCAGGACGCCACGCCGAACAGCCCGAGCGCCATGGCGCGGGGCATGGTCCGCGCGGAGTTGCGCAGGTCCGGCGCCAGGGGTGTGACGAACTCGCAACCGACGAACATGAACATCGCCATGCCCACCAGGGACAGGATGGTCACCATGTCGGTGCCCACCATCGAGGTGCCGAACCAGCCGTCCAGTTGCACGGCGGGCGCGGCGATCAGGCCGGCCACGCCGAACACCATCAGCGTCGTCCACATGCCGAAGGTGAGGATCACCTCGGCCTTGCCGAACACGCTGACGCCGAAGCCGTTGAGGATGCCGAAGACGATGACGAAGCCCACCCCCAGCAGCCAGGAACCGCCGGCCGACTCGGCCAGGGTGTTGAGGTGCTCGAAGTTAACCAGGGCCATGACCCCGGCCAGGATCGTTTCCGCCGTGCCGGCGAACACATGCACGATCAGGTAGGCGGCGATGGTGCCGGTGATGGCGAAGAAGCGCCCCATGCCACAGGCGATGTAGTCGTAGACCGAGCCCGTGGTGGGCAGGATCGACGCCGCCTCGGCGAAGGTGGTGGACTGCGCCAGCATCATCACCATGGCGATCAGCATGGCCACGGCGAAGGCGCTGCCGCCGATGCCGAAGCCCATGGTGGCGGTAAGGATCACCGGGCTGGCCATGATCAGGCCGATGGTGCTGGCCAGCGCGGTGGGGAACCCCACCGAGCCTCGATTCAGGTGTGCGGTGAGCTTGGCGTTGATCGACATCGTCAGGGCCCTCGAATGCATTGTTCTTGTTTATCGTTATCCGGCCGGGTTGGCCGGTGCGGTCGTAGCCGCAGGTTCCCCACCACTGTGCGCCCGCCCTCCCCAGGCGTCTTGCCCCTGCCTGCCGCTGCTCTTGTTGCAGCCTGACATCCCCGCGCGCCGCTGCCTCCAGCCCTGGCCACCCCGGGCAAGCCGGCTGGCAGCCTCGAACAAGACTCGCCCCCACCACGCCCTCGTTAATAGCCGTCGCCGCGCCGGGCGCCTCCGCGCTCCCCCGGCGGCATGCCAACTCACGGGGCCCTGCCCCGGACGTACAACACAGAAGAATACGAGGGAGAGAACCATGAGGAAAACGCTCCGCTTGCAGCCGCTGGCCAGCGCCGTCGCCCTGGGCACCGCGCTGCTGGCCGCCACCCCGACCGCCGGCGCCTACGAGCTCTACGCCGATGACGACAGCCACCTGAACGCCGACTTCCTTGCCGTCTATGGCTGGATGAACAGCCGCAAGAACTACGACGGCACCACCGGCGGCTCCACCTGGACCGAAGGCTTCGTCAAGTACGGACTCAGCGGCGACCAGGGCCTGGCCGGCAACGGCACCGCCTATGGCGCGCTGAACTGGGTCAGCTCCGCCACCTGGCGCGATGGCGACCCGGGCGGCAACACCCTGGGCAACGAGCGCACCACCAAGATCGAGGAGGCCTACCTGGGCTGGCGCTCCGCCAACCTGTTCCCGGCCCTGGGCGACGACGGCGTCGATGTGTCCTTCGGCCGCCAGGTGCTGAAGATCGGCACCGGTTTCCTCATCAACGACGACGGCCCCAACCTCGGCAACGGCCCGGCGGACGGCCACCTCAACCGTGGCGGCGCCTACTACAACGCCGCCCGCCACGCCTTCGACCGCACCGCCGTGCTGCGCCTGGGCGGCAAGGATGGCCTGCACGGCAGCGCCTTCTGGCTGAAGTCCGACAACCGCGCCCAGGCCGAGACCGAGCTGGCCGCCGGCACCCTGGAATACACCGCCGCCCCCGGCACCCTGGGGCTGACCTGGATCCACGGCCTCGACGTCACCGATGAATGGGCCAGCGACTTCCAGCAGCAGCGCGACGGCATGGACATCTACAGCCTGCGCGGCGAAGGCGACGCCGGCATCGAGAACGCCAGCTTCGGCTTCGAATACGCGGTGCAGGACAAGGACGCCGGCAACGAGCGCGCCTGGTACCTGGAAAGCGGCTACACCTTCGCCGACATCGCCTGGGCGCCCAAGCTGACTTACCGCTACAGCCGCTACTCCCAAGGCTGGGACAGCCTCTTCAACGGCTTCGCCAGCGGCTACGGCACCTGGTTCCAGGGCGAGGTGGCCTCCAACTACGCCGGCCCCTTCAACAGCAACACCGGCATCCACCATGTCGGCCTCAAGGCCAAGCCGCTGGAGAACCTGACCCTCGGCGTCCTCTACTTCGACTTCAACACCCTGCAGCGCCGCGACGCCCTCAACCTCGACGCCCGCGAGCTGGACATCTACCTGGAATGGGCGGTGACCGAGCACCTGCTGGTCAGCCCGCTGGTGGGCCTCTACCAGCCCGACCGCGACGCCAGCAACGGCGGCAACCAGGTGGGCGGCGACGGCACCAACGTCTACAGCCAGGTGACCATGGCCGTGGCCTTCTGATCCATCCGCTTTGAAGGGCCGGACCCGGCACGGATCGCCAGGCCGCCCTTCCTTTTCCACCCCCGCACCCCACGCTCTCGCACGCCCGTAGGATGGCGTAGAGCGAAGCGAAACCCATCGACTCCTGGTCCCGTCACACACCGTGATTATCGGCCGCCCCGGCAGCATGGGTTTCGCACAGCTCTACCCATCCTACGAACTGACCCATCCGCTTTGAAGGGCCGGACCCGGCACGGATCGCCAGGCCGCCCTTCCTTTTCCACCCCCGCACCCCACGCTCTCGCACGCCCGTAGGATGGCGTAGAGCGAAGCGAAACCCATCGACTCCTGGTCCCGTCACACACCGTGATTATCGGCCGCCCCGGCAGCATGGGTTTCGCACAGCTCTACCCATCCTACCCAAGCCTTCCCGTCAAATCGCAGGCAAAAAAAACCGCCGATGACCAGAGCGGCGGTAAAGCGTGGAGCACGGAGCAATCAATAACCGACGCCCAGCAAGGGCGACGGGATGACTATCCGCCCTTCCCCTGCGTACGGCTTGTCCGCTGCTGCCAGATCGTTGCGCCTGCGTGACAGGCCGCCTCACTGCACGCTGGATCATGTTCGCGTGGCAGGCAGAGTCAAGCCCTGGCCAAGGTCCAACCCTAAGCTGGGGCACGCCCTACGCGGGCGAACCCTCCCGCTGCCCGAACCAGGAGCCGATCGTGTCCAATGCCCTGATCAACACCCTTCCCAGCGTCGACGCCTTCGTCGACCGCACCCACGCCTCGTTCATCGACGGCCAACAACACCAGCCCGCACAAGGCACCCAGCGCGAGGTGCACAACCCCGCCAGCGGCGCGGCGCTCTCGCGCATCCTGCAGGCCGATGCGCCGCAGGTGGATGCCGTGGTCGCCTCCGCCCACCGCACCTTCCGTTCGGGCGTCTGGAGCAGCCTGGCCCCCGCCGAGCGCGAGCGCGTACTGCTGCGCTTCGCCGACCTGGTGGAAGCCCACGGCGAGGAACTGGCGCAGCTGGAAACCCTCAACCAGGGCAAGTCCATCCACCTCGCCCGCGCGGTGGAGGTCGGCGCCTCGGTCAACTACATGCGCTACATGGCCGGCTGGGCCACCAAGATCGAAGGGCAGACGCTGGACGTGTCCATCCCCGTGCCGGCCCAGGCGCGCTTCAACGCCTACACCCGCCGCGAGCCGGCCGGGGTGATCGCCGGCATCGTGCCGTGGAACTTCCCGATGATGATCGCCCTGTGGAAGGTGATGCCGGCCCTGGCCTGCGGCTGCACCATCATCATCAAGCCGGCGGACGAAACCCCGCTCACCGCCCTGCGCCTGGCCGAGCTGGCGATCCAGGCCGGCATCCCGGCGGGCGCCTTCAACGTGCTGGTCGGCGGTGCCGATGCCGGCGCCGCACTGGTGGCCCACCCGCTGGTGAACAAGGTGTCCTTCACCGGCTCCACCGCCGTGGGCAAGCAGGTGGGCCGGGCGGCGCTGGACAACATGACCCGCTTCACCCTGGAGCTGGGCGGCAAGAACCCCATGCTGGTGCTCGCCGATGCCGATATCGAGCAGGCCGTGGCCGGTGCCATCGGCGGTGGCCTGCTCAACCAGGGCCAGGTCTGCGCCGCCGCCTCGCGCCTCTACGTGCACGCCAGCCGCTACCAGGACTTCGTCGAAGCCCTGACCAGCCAGGTGGCACAACTGAAGGTCGGCGCCGGCATGGACCCGGACGCCCAGGTCAACGCCCTGGTCTCCCGCCGCCAGCAGGCCAGCGTGCTGCGCTACCTGGCCATCGCCCGCGAGGAAGGCGCGCAGTTCTGCACCGGTGGCGGCCAGCCCGACCTGCCCGGCTACTTCGTGCAGCCCACGGTACTGGGCAAGGTCACCCAGGGGATGACCTCGGTGCGCGAGGAAATCTTCGGCCCGGTGCTCTCGGTGCTGCCCTTCAACGATGTCGACCAGGCCGTGGACATGCTCAACGACAGCCGCTACGGGCTCACCGCGAGTATCTGGAGCAACGATCTGGGCCGGGTGATGGACCTGATCCCGCGCATCGAGGCCGGCACCGTCTGGGTCAACAACCACGTCCCGGTGGACCCCAACCTGCCCTTCGGCGGCTACAAGCAGTCCGGCATGGGCCGGGAGTTCGGCAAGGCCGCCATCGAAGGCTTCACCGAGCTGAAGTCGGTGTGCATCACCTACTGATGCATCGCGCCATCGCCCGGCCCGCCGTGGCTCGGGCGATGCACCTCGCCTACCCCCGCAGCAACCAGAACAGCGCGAACACCCAGCGCTGCCAACCAGCGTCGGCCGACTTCAGCACCCCCGTGGCAACGCCGTAACGCCAGGCCCAGTGCAGCGCGCGCTTGAGGTCGCGCAACGGGCTTTGCCGGTTGCGGTAGACGTCGATCGCCAGCAGCCCCATGGCATCGACGTTCCCCGCCTCGGCCGCGCGCACCAGGTGCAGCTCCGCCGCCTCCCAGTCGATGGGGTCGGTGCGCAGCGCCAGCTCGCCGCAGAAACCGTGCATGAACGCCAGCACCCGCGGGTCGCCCTCCTCGGCGAAGCATTCCAGGTAGACCTCGGCGTGGTTCAGCGCCTCCAGCCACAAGCGCTCCGCCGTTTCGGCATCCTCCTCGGCGTCGGCCTGCGCGGCCAGCAACTCCACCAGCGCCTGAGTCGCCGGGCCATGGCCATCCGACGCGGCGGAGCGCCACGACACCCGCGCCGCCTCCGGGTCCGTCGGGCAGCCCAACCCATCGCGGCGGCAAATGCCCAGCAGGTGCAGCCCCTCGGTATGCACCGCCTGGTTGCGCCCGCTCAGGAGCAGCAGCCGCTCCAGCGCGGCGAAAGCCTGTGCACCGTCCACCGGCCCGGCGTCGGCATCCAGCCATAGGCGCGCCTGCAGCAACAACAGCGCATAGACCTCGTCCAGCTGATGATCCAGCGCCTGCGCCCGCTCCACCCAGCCACGCGCCTGCAGCAGCTCGTCCGTGCTGCCGGCCCTCTCGAAAGCCAGCTGCGCCAGCTGCAACCAGGCCGCCGCCGTGGGCTCGGCGGCCCCCTCCAGGCCACAGGCGCGCCGCGCCCACTCCATGGCCTGGGCCGGGTCATCGGCCAGACGGGACAACGCCAGTGCCGCAGCGGGGTCGCCCGCCTGGTAACGGCGCGCCCATTCCCCAGGGGAAACGGGCGGCGGCGCCGGCTCGTCCAGTTCCAGCTCGTGTTCCGGCTCGTGTTCAGGGCCGGGGTCGAGCGCAATGTCGTGCTCATCGGGCCCGCTCGGCAGTGGCTCGGCTTCGGCAGGCGCCTCCAGCTCGGCAAAGGGCACCTGCAACCCGGCGAAATCCTCGAGATGGGCCAGTGCCCGGAACCAGGGGTGGTCCAGCGTATCCAGGCCAAAGGCCCGCACCCACTCGTCGAGGTTCTCGTAATCCAGCACCAGGGTGACGTCATGCAGGTCGACCGTGCCCCCCTGCAACGCCTGCAGGCGCGTGTCGGCGTTCCACTTCCAGAAGCCGATGCGCGAAGCGGTGTTGGCATCGAAGGGGCCGGAAACTGCATCCAGGTCGCCCTGCAGCCACAACGTCTGCAAAGGCCCATCGCTGGCTTCAGCGGCACGCTGCAGGAAGGCCGCCACCGCGTCCAGGCAGAGCCCGATGGCGGGCACGCGATGGTGCTGGGGATGACGGCGGATATAGGCGTCGAACTGCGCCCAGTTGTCCTGCGCCGTTTCCAGCGACAGACGCAGACCATTGCCGGGCGTCTGCACCTCCACCTGCGCCGGCGTGATCGCCGGCACCACCTCGGCACCCGCCAGCAGCAGGCACCAGAGCGGCGACACGTACGCATCCGTCGCCAGGCAACGGGGCTCGATGCCCTCGCCACCCAGGTAGAGCCAGGCGGCGGAAGGCCGTTCCGATTCCATGTGCATCACACGTTCCCGGTACAGCGGGCCCGGCCGATCCATGGCCCGCACAAAGGGGCCAATCATGGCGTGAAGCACGGGTGCTCACCAGCCGTGGCACAGAAGAAATCGCCACGATGCGAAAGCGTCGAGCGTTCGCCTGCAGACGGCGATTCATTTTTCCCGCCACCTGCAATATCCTCCACGCCGTGGCTATGGGCGTCCTTCCTTCTACCTCTGAAACTAGGGTGCCCGCTTCCCACCCGCCCACCTCACGGTGGGCTTTTCATTTCAGGAGCAGATGTGAACGGAATCTTCCTGCGCCGCTGCCGCAAGTTCGCGGTCAGCCCCGGTGAAGGCGGCGCCAGCCTGGCCCAGGTGGCCATGGTGCAAAAGGAAACCGAGCAGCTCGGTTTCGTGCTCTCCGAGGCCCTCGTCGAGCGCCTGCTGACCCTCTCGCCGGAGCAGCTCGCCCGGGAGCTGCGCGACCTGCGCCGCCACCTGGCCCCGATGACCGGCGCACACCGTGAACACCGCCCGCTGTTCCCCGATTTCCCGGCCGGCAGCCTGGCCCTGGACGAGGCGCAGCTGTACCAGCGCGCCGTCCTCCACTACCTGACCCTGCAACGCCTGCGCATGCAGGACCCGAGCCTGCCGGCGCCCCTGCTGCACCACCGCCAGCCGCTGGAGATCGACCTCGGCACCCAGGAAGAATTCGAGCGCCTCTGCACCCGCCTGGCCGCCTCGCGCACCTCGCTATCGGCGGACGACAAGGCCGACCTGCAGTGGTTCGTGCGCCAGTACCGCGACAAGGTGCTGGACCTGCTGCCGGAAGAAATCCCCTTCAAGGAAAACCTCGCGCTGATCGCCGCCTGGCTGCTGCGCTTCGTCCCCGGCGAGCGCGCCGAGCGCTTCGTCTACCAACGCATCGGCACCGCCACCGATGTGTTGCGCCTGGCCGTGGCGCTCTGCGATGGCGATGTCTCCCTGGCCGAGCCCTGCCGCTTCAAGGGCTTCAAGCGTCGCGAACGACGCCGGCTGCTGGCGCTGCTGGAAGCCTGCGGCGGCCCCACCGAAGACATGCGCCGCTGGCCCGAACGCTGGAAGCGCCTCGGCGAAGGCCTGCACCCCGGCGACTACCGCAGCCAATGCCCGCGCACCTGGCAGGCCTTCCAGGTGCTGCGCGAGGGCCTGCCGTTCAGCGGCTTCAATGGCCAGGTGGAGCGGGACCTGGAAACCGGCCGGGTCGAGGCCGCCAGCCAGCGCCTGGCCACCCGCCCCGGTGAGATGGCCCGGCGCCTGGACCACCTGCTGCGCACCAGCCCGCAGCCGGATGCGGTGCTCAAGCAGTTCGCCGAGGTCGCCCAGCAGGTCGCCACACCGGTGCTGCTGCAGGCCCTGGCGCAGTTCGAGCATCGCGGGCACGCGCCCCTGCGCACCTTCTTCCCCAAGGGCGATGCCGCCCGTGCCTGGACGCTCCCGGATCGGCGCGCGCCCATCGCCCCCGAGCACCTGGCCGACGCCATCGCCCTGATCCGCGCCACCCTGGTGGCCCGCTTCGCCAGCCGCCCGCCGCTGGGCCGTTGCTACCTGGCGCCGGAGCTGGCCGACCGGGTGGTGCCCCTGGCCCAGCGTTCGGCCTCGCGCTCGCTGCGCACCCTGGTACGCGGCAGCCGTATGCCGCTGCCCGAGTCGCGCTACATCCGCCTGTTCCTCTGGTGGACCAACGGCCACAGCCGCACCGACATCGACCTGTCGACCGCCTTCTTCGATGGCGACTTCGTCTACCGCGACCTGGTGGCCTACTACAACCTGCGCGGCTACGGCGGCCACCACAGCGGCGACATCGTCGACGCCCCGCAAGGCGCTGCCGAGTTCATCGACCTCGACCTGCAGCTGCTGCGCGACAAGGGCCTGCGCTTCGTGGTGCCCTGCGTCAACAGCTACACCAACCAGCCCTATTGCGACCTGCCGGAATGCTTCGCCGGCTGGATGGCCCGCAGCGACGTGGACTCCGGCGAAGCCTTCGAGGCGCGCACCGTGGAAGACCGCCTCGACCTCTCCGCCAACCAGCAGACCTGCCTGCCCTTCATCATCGACCTGGAGCAGCGCTGCATCCTCTGGACGGATATCGGCCTGGGCGGCTACCCGCGCTGGAACAATGTCGCCAACAACCTCAGCGGCATCTCGCTGATGCTGCGCGCCATGACCAGCCTCGCCGCCCCGGACCTGCACACCCTGTTCGCGCTGCATGCCGAGGCGCGCGGCAGCCGGGTGGACACGCCCGAGCAGGCCGATACGCTGTTCGGCCTGCGCGAGGGCATCACCCCGTTCGACACCGACCGCATCCGCGCCGAGTTCCTCTGAGCCCGGCGCGGGGCCGCGTCAACGCAACGATTCGAACTGCCCCGTGCCCTCGTTCCAGGCGAAGGCCACGCCCGCGCAGCGGTAGCGCTTGCCCACCCGCAACTGGGTGGCGCCCTGCTCCACCGCCAGCTGCACGGTTTCCACATCCTCGCTGCGGCAACCCGGCAGGCTCAGGGTCTGCACGCGCTTGCCGGTCTTCTTCGCATACACCTCGATGGCCGATGCCGGGCCACCGTCCTTGGCCAGCGGCACCTGGAAGTAGAAGCGTTCGGTGGAGGCCGCCTGCAACACCGCCGTGGTCGCCCCCGGCCAGGCTTCGTCGGAGCGCAGCATGGCCACGTGCTTCATGTGGATGGGCAGGCGCTTGCCGGTGCGGTAGTCGGTCCAGGTGCCATTGAGGGTGGCATCGCGCTTGTAGTAGCCCGAGAAGAACACAAGGATGCGCGCAGACGGCAGCCCGCCGGCGTCCAGTTCGTCCATGCCGATGCCGTTGTTGGGCTCGTTGTTGCTGAACACCGGCTTGAGGCGGATCGGCGTGCGGTAGCGGTCATAGAAATACACGCCGCGGATGACGCGGTTCTGCTGGAACGTCACCAGGGTGACCGCCTGCTTGCCGAGGGTACCCTGGTAGACATCCACGGCACCGGCCAGGCCGGGCCCACACAGGACCACGAGCAGCGCCAGGCGCAACCAGGAACGGAACAGGCGGCTCATTGGGCAGCCTCCCCGGCCGCTTCAGCCACCACCCGTTGCCCCGCGTCCAGGCGGTAAAAGCCCGCCTGGAAGGTGCCGGGCCGGAAGCGTTCGCCGCCTTCGGGGCGGTATTCGAAGCGCCCGCGCTGGTGGGCGTCGGGGTACAGCGAGCCGCTGCCGGCCATCTCGGTGAGGCCCGCGTGCAGTGCGTAGCGGCCGGATGCCGAGTCGTACAGGTAGTACTGCACCGTGCCGCTGGTCAGGGCCTTGTCGCTCTCGCGGATGCGCTTGGGCACGAAGGAGAAGTCGACGAAATCGTCATCGTCCAAGTAGGCCAGTTGCAGCGTGTCGGTGCCGAAGAAGTAGGCATCCAGGCCCTCGATCACCTGCCGCGTCGCGCCGCTCGCCTTGTCGGTGACGGTGATGCGGTCGAAGACCGGCACCTCTTCGTTGGCCGCCTTGCGTGCATGCACGCGGAAGCTCATGCCCTGGCTGGTGCCCTGCTGCAACAGGTCGGCCTCGTAGACCGCCCTGGAGCCTTCGCGGAACACCTGCTTGCGCTCCAATTGCAGCACGCGCTCCTCGCGGGTACGCAGGTCGATCCAGCGCCCTTGCAGCACCGGCTGTTCGAGGGCGAAGGGCTGCAGCTCGATCGCCACCGGCGGCAATGGCGTGCCGTCGCGCAGGTTGATCAGCAGCGGTTCGCTGGCGTCATAGGGGGTCTTTTCCAGGGTCAGGTGATCGGCCGCCGCCGAGGTTTCGACGAACCCGGCCATGCCGTCCCAGGCGCTGTCGAACTGGAGGATGACCTCCAGCTGCATATCCCCCGCCGTGCCCCGGTACACCGTGCTGGGCAGCGTATGGGCGCTCGCCGTGGTGGCGAGGAACAGGGCCGCCCAAGGGGGCAGTTGCTTCCATGCTGAAAGGGCCACGCAGTGCTCCTTGCGAAAAAAAGGAGCGCAGCCTAACAAAAAGCCCCCTCGGCGCGTCAGTGCGCGAGGGGGCGGGTGTGACGCCGCGCCATCAGCTCGCGCGGTTTTCCTCGATGGGCTGCGGCGCCTCGCCACGGGTCTTGTACAGCGACAGCAGCACGCCGCCGACCAGCAGGCCCAGGGTCACGCTGAGGGAGATCACCGCCGGGATCTTGCCGATGATGCCCACCAGGAAGATCTTCGTGCCGATGAACACCAGCACCAGGGCCAGGGCGTACTTCAGGTAGGCGAAGCGATGGATCAGCGCCGCCAGGGCGAAGTACAGGGCACGCAGGCCGAGGATGGCGAAGATGTTCGAGGTGTAGACGATGAAGGGATCCTGGGTGATGGCGAAGATCGCCGGCACGCTGTCGATGGCGAACACCAGGTCGGCGCACTCGATCATCACCAGGGCCAGGAACAGCGGCGTGGCCCAGAGCACGGTCTTGCCGGTGGCATCCGCCTGGCGCACGAAGAAACGCTGCCCGTGCAGGCTATCGGTCACGCGCATGCGCCGGCGCAGGAACTTCACCAGCGCGTTGTTCTCCAGGTCCGGGTGGTCATCCACCTTGGAGAACAGCATCTTCACGCCGGTGATGGCCAGGAACACGCCGAACACGTAGAGGATCCAGCTGAACTCGTGGATCAGCGCCGCGCCCAGGCCGATCATCACGGCACGCAGCACGATCACCCCCATGATTCCCCAGAACAGCACCTTGTGCTGGTACTCCCGGGGAATGGCCAGGAAGCTGAAGATCATCGCCATGAGGAACACGTTGTCCATCGACAGCGATTTTTCGATGAGGAAGCCGGTGAGGTAATCCATGCTGGCGTCGCCGCCCTTCTGGAAGAACACCCAGAGGCCGAACAGCAGGCCGGCGGTGATGTAGCCGGCGGAGAGCAGCAGGCTTTCCTTGACGCCGATCTCGCGGTTATCGCGATGCAGCACGCCCAGGTCGAAGGCCAGCAGGGAGAACACCACGGCGAAGAAGACCAGCCACAGCCAGGTGGCGGTGCCGAGGAAGTCGGAAAACAGGAACGTATCTAGGGCGGTCATTGGAGCCCCTCCTTACAGTCGAAGTTGTACAGACTGTGATTCCGACATCGCGGTATTAACCGCCAGAGGGGCCCGGCTTCACGGCGGATAAATTACAGAATCCCGGGGCAGGCGCTCAACGAGCGGGCTTTTGCAAAGTGTTTCCTGCGCCTCACCGCAGCAGCCCCGGCGCCTGCTCGCACAGGTGCGCCCACAGGCGGCTGGCCACCGGGCCGTGGGGGCGGTCCTGGCGCCGGGCCGCCACCAGCTCCTCGGTGCGCCCGGGCAGGTAGCGCCCGACGATGGACAGCAACGCGCCGCTGCGCAGCTCCTCCTCGATCAGAAAACGCGGCAGGTGCCCCCAGCCGAGGCCCTGGAGAATCACCTCCTTCTTCATCGCCTGGTCCGCCACCGTGCACTGGGGCGCGCCCTCCACCACGAAGTGGTCGCTGGGCGGCGAATGCCGCGCGCTGTCACGCATCACGCACTGGGTGAAGCCACGCAACCGTTCCGGGCGTATCGCCCGTGGCAAGGGCGACGGCAACAGGCCGGGCGCCACCACCGGGACGAAGGGCACCTTGCCCAGGTCGATCCACTCGATACGCGGATCGGCCTTGTCGACCCGATGCAGGATCAGGTCCGCCTCGTCGTCCAGCAGCCGCTCCAGCGGGCCGGAAACCGTCTCGAAATGCAGGCTCAGCCGGGTCGCCGGGCAACCGGCGAAGAAGCGCGCCAGCAACCCCAGCAGCGGCGGACGCGGGCACAGGTCGCCGATCACCACGTGCAGCTCGCTCTCCTCGCCCATGGCCAGCTGCTCGGCGTGGTTGCGCAGGCCATCCAGCTCGCGCAACAGCGCCTGGGCCCGGCCATGGAACGAGCGCCCGGCGTCGGTGAGCACCACACGGTAGCCACCGCGGTCGAACAGGCTCAGGCCCAGTTGGCGCTCCAGCCGGGCCACGGCGGCGAACACGGCGGGATGGGAGCGATGCAGCGCGCCAGCCGCCGCCTGGAAGCCGCCGGCACGCACCACGGCGTCGAAGCACTGCAGGTCGTGCAGGGTGAAGTCGTTCATGTCCGTTTTACTGACAGAGAGTTTTCGATCTTTGTAATTTTTTATCGGAATCGCCGCAACTAGGATCGCTCCATGGCTTCCGCCATCCCGGGCCCGATGCCCGGCCACCCAACGGAGCGACACAGATGACCACCCTCGCCCACCTCACCACCCGCGACGGCGCGCGCATCGCCTACCGCCTCGACGGCGCCGCCGAACTGCCCCTGCTGGTGCTCTCCAACTCCATCGGCACCACGCTGCACATGTGGGACGACGACATCGCGGCGCTGTCCCGCCACTTCCGCGTGCTGCGCTTCGACACCCGGGGCCACGGCGAATCCTCGGTGCCCGAGGGCGACTACGCGCTGGAACGCATGGGCCGCGACGTGCTGGAACTGCTCGACGCCCTGGACGTACAACGCGCGCATTTCCTCGGCCTCTCCCTCGGCGGCTTCATCGGCCAGTGGCTGGGCATCCACGCGCCGCAGCGCATCGGCCGGCTGATCCTCGCCAACACTTCGCCCTGGCTCGGCCCGAAGGAACAATGGGACGAACGCATCGCCTCGGTGCTGCACGCCGAGGACCTGACCGAGACGGCCGAAACCTTCCTGCACAACTGGTTCCCCGCGCACCTGCTCGATGCCCATGCGCCGGTGGTGGAACGCTTCCGCGCCATGCTCCTGGCCACCGCGCCCCAAGGCCTGGCCGGCGCCTTCGCCGCCGTGCGCGACGCCGACCTGCGCCCGGACCTCCCCCGCATCCAGGCCCCGACCCTGGTGATCGCCGGCCGTTACGACACCGTCACCGCCGCCAGCCATGGCGAGCAGATCGCCGCCGCCATCCCCGGTGCACATCTGCTGGTCCTGCCCGCCGTGCACCTGTCGAACATCGAATACCCGGAAGCCTTCGCACGGGCGGTGATTGGCTTCCTGGAGGGTTGAAGCGGCGGCAGCACGACTAACGATCGGCATGACAACCGCAACATGGCCTCACGGGCGCAACGCCCCGCGTTTGACAGCCCCCCGACGCTGGCTAACCTCAAACGCCTCCGCCGTTGCCCCCTTCAGCCAGCAGGTATCCATGTCCCGCATTCGAAAGGACCCTCGAACGCGCAACGAACGACCCACCCCATGAACAAGGACGTGTCATGTCTATCGAGCGCACAAAAGTCAGCCAATCCTCCGCCCTCAAAATCACCGAAAACGATGCCCAAGGCGTCTGCCTCGAAGCCTGTCGCCGCTGGGTCAAGGCTGCGCTGGAGGGCACGCTGGTGCCGAGTGAAACCATCTACGACATCATCGGCAGGGACACCATCAAGGAGCTGCTGAAGACCCACCAGACGCGCAACAACAAAAGCGAAAAAAGCATGGAAGACTTCGGCCTGACGGTCACCAAACGGGAGGGCGGCGGCCCCTTCAAGAAATTCACGGGGCTGCGCACCCGGCAGGATGTGATCGACCATGTGCTCACCGTCCCCGGTGCGTACATCTATGTGGTGGACTCGACGGACGGCGGGCACGCGTTCGCCTTCAGCAGCATCAAGAAGGACCAGCTCCTGTTCATGGATCCCAACCTGGGCGAATGGCTGATCGTCGATGAATCACAGCCGTCGATCCGCTCCTGGTGGCATGACTTCTGGGCCGTCTACAAGAGCGAGTACCACAAGGGCGGGCGCGAGTTGTGGCAATACAAGGTCATGACGCTCTGACCCCATGAAATGCGCTTGCGGCGTGCGCGCCGGCCGCCCTCCCCGTGCTAGGGTCTGCACGAAAAGTCGTCGAGCGACGGTCAGGCGAGGCAAAAACGGGTGAGGAAGCGGAGTTTACGAGCTGTAAATGAGCATTCCGAACCCGTTTTTAACGAAGCATCACCGAGCGCAGGCACTTTTCGTACAGAGCCTAGATTTCGCTACCATTCCAGCGATTCCCAGAGAGGCGGCGATGACCACGGATATCCATCAGGGCGGTTGCCTGTGCGGCCAGGTGCGCTTCGAGGTGCAGGGCCCGCTCGAAAACCCGCACACCTGCTCGTGTGAGTTCTGCCAGCGGCACAGCGGTGCGCTGACGGTGGCCTGGGTGGAAGTGCCGCGCGAACGGCTGCGCTGGACCGGCCCCGCCGGTGCCCCGGCGACCTACCGCTCCTCCGACTATTCCAGCCGGGCCTTCTGCGCCCACTGCGGCAGCTCCCTGGGCGCCATCGACGACGAGCCGACCATCGCCCTGCTGGTGGGCTGCCTCGACCACAAGGATTCCCCCGCGCTGATGCCCACCTATGAATCCTTCGAGGATGGGCGCCCCGCCTGGTGGCACGCGGGTGCGCGGCATGGCTGAAGCCAGTGCCGCGACCCCGGGGAGCCTCGCCTCGCTGATCTGGTTCTGGTACGGCGAGGAGGAATACCGCCGGCTGATCCTCCTCGGTGAACTGGGCCCGGCGCTGCAGTTCCTCGCTGGAGACGCCGATTGGCAGCTGGCGAACATCGGCTGCTGCGCCGACTGCGATCTCTGGTCCTCCTACCTCGATCACCTCGTGGCCTTCGTCGAAGGCTTCCCGCCACGGCTCCAGCCCCGGGCACATGGGCAGCTGCAGGCACTGCTGGCCGCCTGCATGACCCTGAGCCACGGCGCCTACGTCAACCTGGAAGGCAACAACTTCGAACACCCGGAATGGGCGCCGCTGCGCACCGCGGCGCAGGAGGCCCTGGCGCTGCTGGGTTGGCAGGAAATCGAGGCCGACATGCCGGCGCTGGTGGAGGACTGCCGCGCGGCCCTGGAGAAATGGCGGTCCTAGCGCCTCTCAAGCCTCTCCATTCGGCCCACGGGATACCGAGCACAGGCGCACCGAGTCAGCCAGCACGTCGATGGCGCGCGGCCTGGGGAAGCTGGCGCGCCAGGCGATGGCCACCTGGCGGAACGGCACCGGCGCGCTGAAGGGGCGGATGGCCACGGAGCCCGGCGAGTAGTGGTGGCCGCTCACCGCCGAGTGGGGCAGCACCGAGACACCGAGCCCGGAGGCGACCATGTGGCGGATGGTTTCCAGGGAGCTGGATTCCACGCGGGCACGCTGGGTGGCCGGGCACACCTCCAGCACCCGCTCGCGGAAGCAGTGGCCCTCCCCCAGGATCAGCAGTTCGGCATCCTCCAGCGCCTCGGCCGAGAGACGCTGCTCGGCCGCCAGCGGGTGGTCGGCGGGTAGCAGCACGCAGAGGGCCTCGTCGTAGAGCACCTTGGTCAGCACGTCGGGTTCGGAGAACGGCAAGGCGATGATGATGGCGTCCAGCTCGCCTTCCCGCAGCCGCTCGCGCAGCACGTGGGTGAAGTTCTCCTCGATGTACAGCGGCATCTGAGGGGCCACGGTGTGCAACTGGGGGATCAGGTGTGGGAGCAGGTAGGGCCCGATGGTGTAGATGGCGCCGACCCGCAGCGGCGAGGACAGCTGGTTGCGCCCGGCATGGGCCATTTCCAGCACGGCGTTGGCCTCGGCCAGCACCTTCTGCGCCTGCTCGATGATGCTTTCGCCGATGGGGGTGAGGTAGACGGCGCCCTTGCTGCGTTCAAAGAGCAGCACGCCGAGGTAGTCCTCCAGGCGCTTCATGCCCACGGAAAGGGTCGGTTGGCTGACGTGGCAACGCTCGGCGGCGCGGCCGAAATGCTGTTCCTGCGCCAGGGCAACGGCGTAGCGCAATTCGGTAAGGGTCATGGGTGGTCCTGCGTGCGAGCCGCTTGCGCGGCCTCCTGGTGAAATCGGGGTGGGGCTTGTACCCGAGAACTCTAAGCAGGGGGCGCGCGTAGGACTTTTAATATTTCCTAATCGCCAGGCTGACCAAATCCTATTATCCGCCCCCTCCCGCGCTCCCTATGGTTCAGGCCGCAACACCCGAACCAGAGACATCAGGAGACGCAAATGTCCAGATTCCAACGCACCGCCCCCGGCCTGCTGGCGGCGGCATGCCTGTTCAATCTTTCCATGGCCGTGGGTGCACCGCTGACCCGCGACAACGGCGCCCCCGTAGGCGACAACCAGAACTCTCAGACAGCCGGGCCGAATGGTTCCGTGCTACTGCAGGACGTGCAGTTGATCCAGAAACTGCAGCGCTTCGACCGCGAACGCATCCCCGAACGGGTGGTGCATGCCCGGGGCACCGGCGCCCACGGCGAGTTCGTCGCCTCGGCGGACATCGCCGACCTGACCATCGCCAAGGTCTTCCGCAACGGCGAGCGCACCCCGGTGTTCGTGCGCTTCTCCTCGGTGGTGCACGGCAACCACTCCCCGGAAACCCTGCGTGACCCGCGCGGCTTCGCCACCAAGTTCTACACCGCCGACGGCAACTGGGACCTGGTGGGCAACAACTTCCCCACCTTCTTCATCCGCGACGCCATCAAGTTCCCGGACATGGTCCACGCCTTCAAGCCGGACCCGCGCACCAACCTGGACGACGACTCGCGCCGCTTCGACTTCTTCTCCCATGTGCCGGAGTCCATCCGCACCCTCACCCTGCTCTACTCCAACGAAGGCACCCCGGCCGGCTACCGCTTCATGGACGGCAACGGCGTGCACGCCTACAAGCTGGTCAACGCCAAGGGCGAGACGCACTACGTGAAGTTCCACTGGAAGACCCTGCAGGGCATCCGCAACCTCGACCCGAAGGAAGTCGAGGCCGTCCAGGGCAAGGACTACAGCCACATGACCACCGACCTGGTGAACGCCATCGCCAAGGGTGACTACCCGAAATGGGACCTGTACATCCAGGTGCTCGAGCCCAAGGACCTGGCGCGCTTCGAGTTCGACCCGCTGGACGCCACCAAGGTCTGGCCCGACGTGCCCGAGCGCAAGATCGGCCAGATGGTGCTGAACCGTAACGTCGACAACTTCTTCCAGGAAACCGAACAGGTCGCCCTCGCGCCCTCCAACCTGGTGCCGGGCATCGAGCCCTCAGAAGACCGCCTGCTGCAGGGCCGCGTGTTCGCCTACGCCGACACCCAGCTCTACCGCGTGGGCACCAACGGCCTGTCGCTGCCGGTGAACAAGCCCCGTGGTGCGGTGAACAACGGCAACCAGGACGGCAGCATGAACGTCGGCCACACCAGCAGCGGCGTGAACTACGAGCCGAGCCGACTGCAGCCCCGCGAAGCCACCGCCAGCGCCCGCTACGTCGAGACGCCCCTGCAGGGCAGCACTCAGCAGCGCGGCATCCAGCGCGAGCAGAACTTCAAGCAGGCCGGTGACCTGTACCGCTCCTACGGCAAGAAGGACCAGCAGGACCTGGTCAACAGCTTCGGCCAGTCCCTCGCCGGTACCGACAGCGAGAGCAAGCACCTGATGCTCGCCTACCTGTACAAGGCCGACAGCGACTACGGCACCCGTGTCGCCAAGGTGGCCGGTGGCGACCTGGCCAAGGTGAAGGCCCTGGCCGCCAAGCTCACCGACTGACCTGCCAACCGCCAAGCGCCGGCCCGCACACGCGGGCCGGCTTCCGGAGGCCCGAGATGAAACACGCACTCCTCGCCCTGCTGCTCTGGGCCGGCCTGGCCCAGGCCGAGCCGTCACCCGACCCGGCCGCCATCCAGGCCGAACTGGCCCAACGCTATTTCGACGCCGCGCGCGAAGGCCGCCTGGACGTCCTCCAGGCCTTCATCAACGCCGGCTACGACCTCGACACCCAGGACGCCCAGGGCTACAGCGCCCTGATCCTCACCGCCTACCACGGCCACGCCGAGGCGGTGGACGCCCTGCTCGCCGCCGGCGCCGATCCCTGCCTGCAGGACGGCCGCGGCAACACCGCCCTGATGGGCGCCATCTTCAAAGCCGAGCTGGGCATCGCCCGCCACCTGATGAACGCCGCCTGCCCCACCGACCAGCGCAACGCCGCCGGGCAGACCGCCGCCATGTACGCCGCGCTGTTCCAGCGCACCCAGCTGCTGGATCAGCTGCGCGAGCAGGGCGCCGACATGGGATTGAAGGACGCCCTCGGCAACGATGCCGACAGCCTCGCGCGGGGGGAGATCCGTACCCGTTGAGGGGGTTGGTGATCACAGAGGCGGCAGCGCTGCGTGCCGCTGGGCGAATGAATTCGCCCCTACAGAGTCCCCCTCAGCCGCCACCCGAGGGTGAGCACGGATGGGCACGGGTGAGCACGGGTGGGCGTAGGGTGGGCTTCAGCCCACCAATTCCCGATGTACCTGACTGCACCCCCTCACCCCCTCACCCCTCCCCACACACGCCTTTCCGGCATATCGACAAGCACGAAAAGTTCGGTTGCGCGGGGCTCTGTAGCGGCGCCCTTACAGGGCTTCCGGGCGCTCCGACAACCGGTCGCTCCGCACGGCCTGCGGGCGATGGGCGGCGCTATGCAGGGCCTGGCGCAGTCGCATACTCACCGGGCCATGCGCACGTGGTACGCATGACACGACCCTAAAAAAGGAACCTTCCAGGGGTGTCGTACCGGCGTCATGCAATGGCTCGCGTGGTTCGGAGTACGGGCAGGGTGCGCCCCTTGTTGAATAGGAGTGTTCAACGATGTCCAGCCTCGACAAAACCCCACCCATGCCTGATGTATTGCCGCCCGAGCAGGAAGACGCCCGAACGGCCAGTGCCCTCCCCCCCATCGCCGAACTGCCCAGGCAAGTGCCCGGCCCGATCATCGTGCCGCCGCTGCGCAGCATCCGCCCCGGTTGCTGGCTGCTCAACTACAAGCCCACTGGTGCGCCACTGGTGTCCTATGACGGCACCCTGCGCGTGGAATCCCACAGCGCCGGCCGCACCGCCAGCGGCGACCTCTACCAGCGCCCGACCATCTTCCTGCCGCTGCCCATCGCCTCGCCGATTCCGCTGCTCGGCAGCCGCCCGGAAACCAGCCTGAAGCCCATCCTCCTGGCCGGGCCCAACCCCGCCTCGGGCATCCCGATCCTGTCGCGCTCGCGCTACCGCTACTACATCCGCGTCACCTCGCTGCCGGAGAACTTCTACCTGGGCAACAGCTTCAACCTCGGCTTCGAGCTGTGGCGCTTCACCGCCCCCAACAGCTGGGCGCTGGACTCCAAGCTGACCACGCAGATGGTGCGCATGGCAGGGCCGGCGGGCTATCCCTCGCCCTCCGACTACGCCGAGGGTGATGTGAAGAACGCCGCCAACGCGGTGATCGGGCGCATGACCATGGGCTGGCTGTCGAGCTACTACCGCCGCTGCACCGTGGAGATCGACACCGTCTCCGGCTCCGAGCAGCCGACCAACAGCGGCCTCGGGCATACCTGGCAAACGGTGATGGACGCCGTGGGCTGGCAGGTGGCGGTGAACCTCAGCGACACCAACGTCGCCGAGGCCAGCGGCAACTCCTGGTCCGACGCCGAGATGCACGCGGCGATGCTGGCGCGGCGGGCGGTGGTCAACCTCGACACCGAGTGGCGCTACCACGTGCTGGCGGTGAAGAACATCGACTCCACCCCGCGCGGGATCATGTACGACAACGGCGGCACCGACTCCAACAACGTGCCCCGCGAGGGCATCGGCATCGCTTCCCACTGGACCATCGCAGCCGGCTGGGGAACGGTCAGTGGCAAGCGCTTCGGCACCGCGGCGGCACCCTACTTCCGCACCGCCGTGCACGAGATCGGCCACGCCATGGGCCTGTACCACAACTCGGCGGACTTCGGCTTCATGTGCACCAGCGACGTGATCGCCGCCGCCGGCACCCCGGCCACGCCCTTCCCCAGCAACATCCAGTGGTCCTTCCACCCGGACAACCTCAAGCAACTGCGCCATTACCCCGACCCCTTCGTGCGCCCCGGTTCGGTGGCCTTCGGCAGCGCCTCCACGGCGATGCCGAGCATCACCCCGACGGACCTCGAAGCCGAGGTGCTGGGCCTGGACCTGGACGTCACCCCGCTGCTCGGCGAAGTGCCCCTGGGCGCGCCGGTGCGAGTCGGCATCGCCCTGGTCAACCGGGGCGACCAGCCGGTGCGGGTACCGGCCAACCTGAGCCTGAAGAGCGACTTCGTCAGCGGCAGCGTCACCGACCCCGCCGGCACCCCGCGCAGCTACCGCACCCTGGTGCACTGCGTCGAGGACCAGCCCTACGCCCTGCTGCAGCCGGGTGAGCGCATCAGCGAATCCATGACCCTGATGCGCGGCGCCGAAGGCGCGCTGTTCGGCGTCCCCGGCGTGCACGAGGTGAAGGTGGAAGTGCACTGGGAGATCGACGGCATGGTCGCCCATGCCGCCGGCAGCGCCACGGTGATGGTCACCGCGGCGGTCGAGGCACGCCACGCCGAAGCCGCCCATCGGGTGCTCTCGACGCCCGACGCGCACCTGGTGCTGGCCATCGGCGGCGACCACCTCACCGAGGGCCTGGACGCCATCCAGGCGGCGCTGGATTCGCCGGTGCTCAAGCCGCACTTCGCCGCCATCGCGGCCAAGCGGCTGGCCAAGCGTTTCCACAAACGCAAGGCCGATCCGAAGAACGCCAGCGCATTGCTTGACTACGATACGGTGATGAGCGACGCCGAACGCAGCAAGCTGACCACCCTCATCAGCGATGCCGGTGGTGTGCTCAAGGACCTCGGCAAGGCGCCGAAGGCCCGAGCCAGGCCCACCAACCTGGCGGCCGGCGCCAAGTAGGGGCGACAGGACCGGTGCGAGGTGCCACCCAGGCACCCCGCACCGGCAACCACCGGAGCACGCGATGAGCAACCTGGAAAACCAACTGCTGGGGCAATGGCGCAAGAGCCAGTCCCCACCCTGCGCCGCCAAGTACGCCAGCAGCCTGCGCTTCGACGCCAACGGCCTGTACAGCGGCACCCCCGACGCCCCCGGCGGCTTCACCTGGTGGGACAGCGGCACCTGGCAGATCGAAAGCCCCGGCCGCGTCACCCTCTCCACCGCCAACGACGCGCTGGTGAGCTACGGCTACAGCCTCGACGCCGACGGCCTCACCTTCACCGACCCCAGCGGCTGCCGCTTCAGCTACCGACGCGAGCATTGAGCGGCGCACCCGTAGGTCGAGTGAAACCCGACATCCCGGCATCACTTTACCCGCGGGTTTCACCCGCCCTACACCCGGACACCCCCCCGCGTGCCCGATAACCCGCCAAAGGGCCGGCGAGCAGCGGCGGCAAAGCCTGCTATGACTTGCACAACACAAGAACAAGAAGGAAGGCCGACCTTGAACGACCATCACGACGTGCTGATCATCGGCGCCGGGCTCTCGGGCATCGGCATGGGCTGCCACCTGGTGCGCGAGGCGCCGCAGATGGACTTCGCCATCATCGAGCGGCGCCAGGCGGTGGGCGGCACCTGGGACCTGTTCCGCTACCCCGGCATCCGCTCGGACGCCGACATGTTCAGCTTCGGCTTCGCCTTCCGCCCCTGGGACCAGCTCAAGACCCTGGCCGACGGCGACACCATCCGCCAGTACATCGAAGACACCGCCCGCGAATATGGCGTCGACAGCAGGATCCGCTTCGGCCAGGCCTGCACCGAGGCCTCCTGGTCCAGCCACGAGCGCCTGTGGACGGTCAAGACCCGTGACGAGGCCAGCGGCGCGCAGCGGGTGTTCACCGGGCGCTTCCTGGTCTCCTGCGTCGGCTACTACGACTACGACCAGGGCTACCAGCCCGACTTCCCCGGCATGCAGCGCTTCCAGGGCCGCCTGATCCACCCGCAGCACTGGCCGGACGACCTCGACTACAGCGGCAAGCGCGTGGTGGTCATCGGCAGCGGCGCCACCGCCGTGACCCTGGTGCCGGCCATGGCCGAACGCGCCGGCCACGTCACCATGCTGCAACGCTCGCCCAGCTACATCATCAGCGTGCCCGGCAAGGACGTGGTCTCCGCCGCCCTGCGCCGCGTGCTGCCCGAGCGCTGGGTCTACGCCATGGCGCGCACGCGCAACATCTGGCTGCAGCGGGTCATCTACAAGGCCGCGCGGCGCTGGCCGGAGAAGGTCCGCGCCTGGCTGCTGGGCAGCGTGAAGAGGCAGCTTGGCGGCAAGGTCGACATGCGCCACTTCACCCCCAGCTACATGCCCTGGGACGAGCGCCTCTGCGCGGTGCCCGATGGCGACCTGTTCGCCGCCCTGCGCCAGGGCCGTGCCTCGGTGGTCACCGACCGCATCGCCACGTTCACCGAGCAAGGCATCGCCCTGGAATCCGGCGCCGAGCTGCCGGCGGACATCATCATCAGCGCCACCGGCCTGCAACTGCGGGCCCTGGGCGGCATCGACCTGGTGGTGGACGGCCAGCGCAAGAGCCTGTCCGACCGCCTCACCTACAAGGGCGTGCTGGCTCAGGGCATCCCCAACATGGGTTCGATCTTCGGCTACACCAACGCGCCCTGGACGCTCAAGGCCGACATCGCCTCCAGCTACCTGTGCCGCCTGTTCAACCACATGGGCAAGCACGAGCTGGAGGTGTGCACACCCCGCGCGCCGGAGGGCGAGATGGAGCCGGGCAGCGTCATGGGCGCCCTGCAGTCGGGCTACGTGCAGCGCGGCGGGGACCTGCTGCCGCGCCAGGGCCGCCACCTGCCCTGGCGGGTGCTCAACCACTACGAGCGCGACCGCGAGATGCTGCTGCGCCAGCCCGTCGCCGACCCGGCCCTGGAGTTCGAGCCCGCCCGCGACCCGGTCGGCGCGCCCCTGGCCGCCAACGCTGGCTAGGCCGGCAACGGCCAATCGGCGAAAATGCGAACCGGTCAGCCACTCCGCCCCCCGCAGCGGCGGCTAGAATGTCGGCCTTTCCCCCACACGGAACCGTCGACATGGAGCGTTACCGCCGCCTCGCCTCCTGGGCTCCCCGCCTTGCCCTGCTCGCCTGCGCCTGCCTCGCTGGCCAGGCCCAGGCCCGCGATCCGCAACCCTGCCCCGCACCGCTGATCGACGCGCTGGCCAAGCAACTGGGCCAGCACGACTGGGCGATGCCCGACACCTACAACGAAGGCCCATTGGTGGCCGCCGCCTGCAAACCCTGGCCGGACGACAAGGCCAAGGCGGTGGTCGCCCTCGCCTACGTCCGCCCGGGCGATGAAGGCATCTCCGCCGGCGAACGCAGCCTGGCCCTGCTGGTGGCCAAGGTGGACGGCAAGAGCGGCGCATTCCTGGAGCGCTACGACTCGACCCTGGACGAAGACGCCGTCACCGAGGTGAGCGCCGGCAGCCTGTGGCTGGACACCGCCCGCTACCACCTGGCGCCGGGCGTGCGCGCCTTTGGCCTGGTGTTCGACAGCACCGCCCGCGGCGCCAGCTGCCCCGACGGCGGCTCGGACGAAGAGCTGACCCTGTTCGCCCCGGACGGCAAGGCCCTGCGCCCGGTGCTCAGGGCCTACCTCAGCGAATGGACCACCATCAAGGGCACCGTCTGCGTCAACGACCCGGACTTCATGACCGAAAGCGCCAAGGTCACCCTCGACATCGCCAAGACCCGCAGCAATGGCTTCGCCGACCTGATCCTCGTCGCCAAGGTCAGCGGTGACTCGGCCGAGGGCGAGAAGGATTTGCGCACCGAGCGCAAGACCCTCAAGTACGACGGCAAGCAGTACCCCCACGAAACCTTCCCGCGCTTCTGGGAACAGCCGGCCAACACCGCGCAGTAACCGGCCCCATCACCCGGGCTGGCGTCCGGGTGATGGTTCTTGGCAGTTCTGCCTGTGGCGTCAAGGACGGGCTTTTCGCTAAGTTCGGCCGGCCCGCGCGCTATCCAGGCCGCGCCACCACCCGCCGAGGAACGCCGTCATGTCAGTAGCCGAAGCCCTCAAGCAACGCATCTCCGTCCGCGCCTTCACCGCCGAGCCCGTCGATGCCGCCACCCTGCGCGAGTTGCTGGACACCGCGCGCTGGTCGCCCTCCGGCGGCAACCTGCAACCCTGGAAGGTCATCGCCGTGAGCGGCACCGCCAAGGCCGCAGTGGAACGCGTCGCCCTGGAAACCCTGATGAAGAACCCCGTGGGCGAAGCCGGCGACCACCCCATCTACCCGGAAGGGCTGACCGAGCCCTACCGCACCCGCCGCTACGCCATCGGCGAGGCGCTCTACGCCAAGCTCGGCATCCCCCGTGAAGACAAGGCCGCGCGCCTGCGCGCCATGTCGCGCAACTTCCAGTTCTTCGGCGCGCCGGTGGGGCTGTTCTTCGTCATCGACCGCTCCATGGGCCACGGCCAGTGGGCGCACCTGGGCATGTTCATGCAGTCCCTGGCGCTGGTGGCCGAGGAACGCGGCCTCGCTACCTGCATGCAGGAAGCCTGGGGCATGGTGCGCCAGAGCCTGCACGCGCACTTCGAGCTGCCCGAGCACGAGCTGCTCTACTGCGGCATGGCGCTGGGCCACGCCGACCGCTCCGCACCGATCAACCAGCTGCGCTCCGAGCGCGCCCCGGTGGACGAGTTCGCGGTGCTCAAGGGCTTCGACTGAGCCCCGCCCGCAACGGGCGAACCGCCGTGCCTTGGCTACACTGCTGACGCACTCACCGCGCCGCCGCACCGATTCCAGGGGCGGCAGCCGCGCCGGGGGCACACCCGCCAGGCGCCAAGGGAGAGTCGCTGACGATGAACACCCGGCATGTCCCCATGACCCGGCTGCGCCACCTGATCCTGCTGCTCACCCTGCTCGCCTGCATCGCCACCCTGGCCAACGGCCTGTACGCCGCCTACCGGGTGCAGAAGGCCGCGCTGCTGGAAACCGCCCTGGAAAACAACCGTGCCTATGCGGCGAAGATGGCCAGCAGCATCGGCACCCAATTGCAGGCGGCCCAGCAGCAACTGGCCTACAGCGCCACGCAACTGGGCCAGCACTTCGGCGACCCGCAGACCCTGGTCGCAGAAGCCCGCCGGCTCGACCTGCAGGACGCCGGCTTCAACGCCATCACCGTGGTCGCCGCCGATGGCACCGTGCTGGTGTCCACGCCGGATGCGCCACAGGTGGACGGCAGCGGCCGCTCCCCCGCCATCGACGAAGCCCTGCGCGCCCGCGCCCCGCTGATCAGCGCCCCGTTCAACGCCGTCAGCGGCCGCCTGGTGGTGTTCATCTCCCAGCCGGTGCTCGGCGCCACCGACCAGTACCTGGGCCTGGTCGGCGGCGCCATCTACATGCGCAAGGACAACCTGCTGCACGGGCTGATCGGCCATCACTTCCACCAGGACGCCTACGTCTACCTGATCGACGCCAGCCGCCTGTTGCTCTACCACCCCCAGCCCGAGCGGGTGGGCCAGCGGGTCGGTGCCAGTGCCGTGGACGACGCCGTGCTGGCCGGGGGCAGCGGCACCCTGGCCTACGTGAACTCGAAAGGCGTGGAGATGCTCTCCGGCTATGCCAGCGTCCCCGGCACCGGCTGGGGCGTGGTGTCCCAGCAACCGCGCAAGGCGACCCTGGCCGCGCTGGACGGGCTGGTGCACCAGGTGCTGATGGCGGCGATGCCCATGGCCCTGCTGGGTTTCGCGGTGCTCTGGTGGGTGGCACAACTGATCGCCCGCCCGCTGCGCCTGCTCGCCGGCAGCGCGCGGCAGATGGGCGAACCGGGCAGCCCGGAGCACCTCGCGGCGGTCAGCGCCTGGTACTTCGAGGCCGCGCACATCAAGCAGGCGCTGCTCACCGGCATCGGCCTGGTGCAGGA
Organism: Pseudomonas sp. PDM13; assembly: GCF_025685765.1. NCBI lineage: Bacteria > Pseudomonadati > Pseudomonadota > Gammaproteobacteria > Pseudomonadales > Pseudomonadaceae > Pseudomonas > Pseudomonas sp. PDM13. The sequence goes on from NZ_JAOTQU010000007.1 coordinate 111,376, forward strand.
GAAGCTCGGTCGGCTCAACCACGCGGCCCAGACCGACCCGCTCACCGGCCTGCTCAACCGTCGGGCCATGGAAGACGCCCTGGTGGCCATCGAAGCCGGCGCGCGCAACCTGGCGGTGGTGGCGCTGGACATCGACCACTTCAAGCAGGTCAACGACCGCTTCGGCCACGACGCCGGCGACCGCGCGCTGAAGGTGGTCGCCGCCGTGATGCGCGCCTGCTCGCGGGACCGCGACCTGCCCTGCCGCGTGGGCGGCGAGGAATTCCTCCTGCTGCTGCCCGGCACCACCCTGGCGGAGGCGGCCGAAGTCGGCGAACGCCTGCGCCAATCGGTGGAAGACGCGCGCACCGAAGGCGTGGGCCAGGTGACCATCTCCCTCGGCGTCGCCGACTGGGTGCCCGGCGGGCGCAGCCTCGAGGCCACCTTCAAGCAGGCCGACGAGATGATGTACCGGGCCAAGCGCCAGGGCCGTAACCAGGTGGTGGTCGAGTCCGCCGAGCGGTAGCCCCTGCGACCATCGCGCGATTGTCAGGAACCCCCAGGGAATGAGATATTTCCAAATGTGAAATATTCTCAAATCGAACTCCCCGCCTCCTCCCCCCGCCTGCTGCTGGTCGAAGACGACCCCCGGCTGCGCGAGGACCTGGACGCACACTTCCGCCAGCGCGGCTTCGCCGTCACCACCTGCAGCACCGGCACCCTGGGCCTGGATGCAGCCGAGAACGGCCACTTCGACCTGGTGCTGCTGGACATCATGCTGCCCGGCCTCGACGGCCTGCAGCTGCTGGAAGCCCTGCGCAGCCGCCAGGACACCCCGGTGATGCTGATGTCGGCGCTGGGCGCCGAGCAGGACCGCATCACCGGCTTCACCCGGGGTGCCGACGACTACCTGCCCAAGCCCTTCAGCCTCGCCGAGCTGGACGCGCGCACCGATGCCCTGTTGCGCCGCGTGCGCCTCGACCGCCGCCAGCCGGTGCAACGCGCAGACACCCCGCTGCATTTCGACGATCAGGCCCAGGACGTCCAGCACCAGGGCCGCAGCGCCGGGCTGACGCCTTCCGAGTACCGCCTGCTGGCCACCCTGCAGGCGCACCCGGGCGAGGCCCTGAGCAAGCCCTTCCTCTACCAGAGCGTGCTGCACCGCGCCTACACGCGGCTCGATCGCGGGCTCGACGTGCACGTCTGCAACCTGCGCCGCAAGCTCGCCGATATCGGCCTGCATACCCTGCAGATCCAGGCCGTGCGCGGCCAGGGTTACCTGCTGGTCGAGACGGACCGCTCCTGATGCGCCGCCATCCCCTGCTGTGGAAGCTGGCGCTTCTGCAGGTCGGCTTCTGCCTGCTGCTCACCTGGCTCATCTACACCTGGGGCCTGTCGGTGGAGCGCAGCACCTACTTCCTCGCCCCGGCCGACCGCGACTACCTGGCCCAGTACGCGCTGCAGGCCGAGCGGGCCTGGGAGAACGAAGGCGCGGCCGGCGTGGCGCGCTTCCGCCAGGACCTGGCCAGCCGCGAAGACACCTGGGTGGCGGTGCTCGGCCCGCGCCTGGAAAGCCTCGACGGCACGCCGCTGAACGCGGAGGAATCCAGCCACCTGACCTTCATGCGCAAGCTCGACTGGCCCATGAGCCGGCGCCTGCAGGACGAGCTGCCCTACGTCAGCATCGAATTCCCCGAGCACCCGGAGAATGGCCGCCTGGTGCTCCAGCTGCCCGAGCGCCTGCTGCCCAGCGGCCTCACGCCCTGGACCCACCTCTTCACCCACGGCGTGGTGCCGACGCTGCTGGCGGCCCTGCTCGGGCTGCTGATCTACCGCCACCTCGTGGTGCCGCTGAACCGCCTGCGCGACCGTGCCGATGCCCTGCGCGCCGACGAACTGGACACCGCGCCCCTGGGCACGCCCCTGGCCGACCGCCGCGACGAGCTGGGCGAGCTGGCCGAAGCCCTGGAGCACATGGCCGAGCGCCTGCGCCTGAGCCTGGGCCAGCAACGCCTGCTGCTGCGTACCCTGTCCCACGAGATGCGCACCCCGCTGGCGCGGCTGCGCATCGCCCACGACAGCGAGCTGCCGCCCGAGCAGCTGCGCCAGCGCCTGGACCGCGAAATCACCGATATGCAGCGCCTGCTGGAAGACACCCTCGACCTGGCCTGGATGGACACCGAGCGCCCGCAGCTGCCCACCGAACCGGTGCAGGTGCTCTCGGTGTGGGAAGCCCTGCGCGAGGACGCCTGCTTCGAAAGCGGCTGGAACGCCGCGCGCCTGCCCTGCGCCCTGGATGCCGACTGCCGCGTGCAGGTGCACCTCGACAGCCTCGCCCAGGCCCTGGAGAACCTGCTGCGCAACGCCATCCGCCACTCCCCCGAAGGCGGCACGGTGAGCCTCGACGGCGAGCGCGACGGCGACTGCTGGCACCTGCGCCTGCGCGACCAGGGCCCCGGCGTCGCCGAGGAAGACCTGGAACGCATCTTCCTCCCCTACCAACGCCTGGAAGGCGGTACCGGCGAAGGCTTCGGCCTGGGCCTGGCCATCGCCCGCCGCGCCATCGAACTGCAAGGCGGCCAGCTCTGGGCCAGCAACACCCACCCGGGCCTGTGCCTGCACCTGCGGCTGCCGGTGGCGTGATGCCTTCTCATGTAGCCCAAGCTTCAGCCCGGGAGCGGCGCCATGCAGGAATCCCTGGGCTGAAGCCCAGGCTACGGTGCTGCCGGCCGCATGACGCAATGGCCCTATGCTCGACCTGTAGGAGCGAATTCATTCGCGATGCTTTTTCGCGGTTGAAACCGCTCCCACACCCGGCGCCCCGCACGACTCAATCGCGGGTTTCACCCGTCCTACACCTCGTGGCTGCCGGCAGCACGGTGCTCCCTCATGTAGCCCGGGAGCGGTGCCGTGCAGGAATCCCTGGGCTGAAGCCCAGGCTACGGGGCTGCCAGCCGCATCACGCAATGGCCCTACGCCCGACCTGTAGGAGCGAATTCATTCGCGATGCTTTTTCGCGGTTGAAACCGCTCCCACATCCGGCGCCCTGCACGACTCAATCGCGGCTTTCACCCGCCCTACACCTTGAGTCTGCCGGCAGCACGATGCTCCCTCATGTAGCCCGGGCTTCAGCCCGGGAGCGGCGCCATACAGGAATCCCTGGGCTGAAGCCCAGGCTACGGGGCTGCCGGCCGCATCACGCAATGGCCCAGCACCCCGCCGTAGGAGCGAGCTCTGCTCGCGAATCCCCCGGCACGGACCCTCACGAAGTGTTTAGAAAGTTAATGCGCTTTACTCTCAAATAACAATTAATATCATTCGTGATCTTCGCGCATCCCAAGGCATTACCGGAGATCGTCCATGTCGCCTCGCCCGTCTTCCACCGCCATCCCCTTCCTGCTGCTGTCCAGCTGCCTGCTGTCGTTCGCCGTGCACGCGGCCAATGTCGACGCCAGCGCCCCCGGCATCGAGCTGGAAGCCCAGAACGTCATCGCCACCGCCGAGGAAGAGACCAAGCAGGCGCCAGGGGTTTCGGTGATCACCGCCGAAGACATCAAGAAGCGCCCGCCGGCCAACGACCTGTCGCAGATCATCCGCACCATGCCGGGCGTGAACCTCACCGGTAACTCCACCAGCGGCCAGCGCGGCAACAACCGCCAGATCGACATCCGTGGCATGGGCCCGGAGAACACCCTCATCCTGGTGGACGGCAAGCCGGTGAGCAGCCGCAACGCCGTGCGCTACGGCTGGCGCGGCGAGCGTGACAGCCGTGGCGACACCAACTGGGTACCGGCCGACCAGGTCGAGCGCATCGAGGTCATCCGTGGCCCGGCGGCCGCGCGCTACGGCAACGGCGCGGCAGGCGGCGTGGTCAATATCATCACCAAGAAGGCCGGCGCCAAGACCCACGGCAACGCCACCGTCTACACCTCCTTCCCCACCCACAAGGACGAAGGCGCCAGCCAGCGCCTGAGCTTCGGCCTCAACGGCCCGCTCACCGACACCCTCAGCTACCGCGTCTACGGCAACGTCGCCAAGACCGAGTCGGACGACTGGGACATCAACGCCGGCCACGAATCCACCCGTACCGGCAACCAGGTCGGCACCCTGCCCGCCGGCCGCGAAGGCGTACGCAACAAGGACGTCAACGGCCTGCTCAGCTGGAACTTCACCCCCGAGCAGACCCTGGAGCTGGAAACCGGCTTCAGCCGCCAGGGCAACCTCTACACCGGCGACACCCAGAACACCAACAGCAACGCCACCGTGAAGAGGATGCTCGGCCACGAGACCAACCGCACCTTCCGCGAGACCTACGCCCTCACCCACCGTGGCGACTGGGACTTCGGCAGCTCCCTGGCCTACCTGCAGTACGAGAAGACCCGCAACAACCGCATCAACGAAGGCCTGGCCGGCGGCACCGAAGGCATCTTCGCCAACAGCGGCTACTACACCGCGACCCTGCGCAACCTCACCGCCCACGGCGAGCTCAACCTGCCCCTGGATGCCGGCCGCCCGCAGACCCTGACCCTGGGCAGCGAATGGACCCGCCAGCAGCTGGACGACCCGAGCTCCAACACCCAGACCACCACCGAAGGCGGCGCCATCGGCGGCCTCACCAACAGCGGCCGCGACACCACCTCCGAGGCGCAGATCTTCTCGCTGTTCGCCGAAGACAACATCGAACTGGCCCCCGGCACCATGCTCACCCCGGGCCTGCGCTTCGACCACCACGACATCGTCGGCAACAACTGGAGCCCGTCGCTCAACCTGTCCCACGCGCTCACCGACACCCTGACCCTGAAGGCCGGCATCGCCCGCGCCTACAAGGCGCCGAACCTGTACCAGCTCAACTCCGACTACCTGCTCTACAGCCGTGGCCAGGGTTGCTACGGCCAGACCACCAGTTGCTACCTGCGTGGCAACGAAAACCTCGACGCCGAAACCAGCGTCAACAAGGAACTGGGCATCGAGTACAAGCAGGATGGCCTGGTCGCCGGCCTGACCTACTTCCGCAACGACTACAAGAACAAGATTGAGTCCGGCATGGCCTCCATCGGCAGCGCCACCGGTGGCCAGGTGGTCAACGGCGTGGACTACTCCAACGCCCGCATCTTCCAGTGGGAGAACGTGCCCAAAGCGCTGGTGGAAGGTATCGAAGGCAACCTCACCCTGCCGCTGGCCGAGCAGCTGACCTGGACCAACAACCTCACCTGGATGCTGCAGTCGAAGAACAAGGAAACCGGCGACACCCTCTCCGTCACCCCGGCCTACACCCTCAACTCCATGCTCGACTGGCAGGCCCGCGAAGAGCTGTCCTTCCAGGCCAGCGTCGCCTGGTACGGCAAGCAGAAGCCGAAGAAATACGGCTATCAAGGCAACCGCGTCACCGGGAACGCCAACAACCAGCTCTCGCCCTATGCGCTGCTGGGCCTGAGCGGCACCTACGACCTGAGCGAGAACCTCAGCTTCACCGCGGGCGTCGACAACCTGCTGGACAAGCGCCTGTACCGCGAAGGCAACGCCCAGGGCGTGAACAACATCGACGGTGCCGGCGCCGCCACCTACAACGAGCCCGGCCGCACCCTCTACACCAGCATTACCGCCTCGTTCTGACCGTCGAGACCGCCTGATGAGACTGCCCCGCTTCACCCCTGCCCTGGCGTTCGCCCTGGCAGTGGCACTCCCCGGAGTCGCGCCCCAGGCGCGACCCGACCCCAACGCCCTGATGGATACTCGCCTGCTGCAGCGCCAGGACCTGCCCTACGCCTTCAGCAGCCTGAAGCTCGACTCCGAGGACGGCCAGCGCCACTACCAGCTGTGGATCGCCAAGCCCAAAAGCCCGGCCCCGGCCGGCGGCTACCCGGTGGTGTGGATGCTCGACGGCAACGCCGCCTTCGGTGTGCTCGACGCGCCCCTGCTGCAGGACCTGGCCAAGGGCGATGCGCCGCTGCTGGTCGCCATCGGCTACCAGACCCCGCAACGCATCGAGCGCAACGCCCGCACCCTGGACTACACGCCCCCGCAGCCCGACAAGCCCGGCCAGCGCGACCCGCTCACCGGCCAGCCCAGCGGTGGCGCCGATGCCTTCCTCGACCTGCTGCAGGAGAAGATGCGCCCGGCCGTGGCCGCGCAAGCGCCTTTCGATGCCACCCGGCAAACGCTCTGGGGCCACTCCTATGGCGGCCTGCTGGTCCTGCATGCGCTGTTCACCCGGCCCCAGCAGTTCAGCCAGTTCGCCGCCGCCAGCCCGTCGCTCTGGTGGGGGGATGGCGTCATCCTCGGTGAACGCCCGGGGCTGGAGCAGCGCATCGCCGGCCACCCGGCGCGCCTGCTGTTGATGCGCGGCAGTGCGGAACCCGCCAACCCGCGCGGCACCGCCGAGCCCTACCCGGAACGCGCCGCCACCGAACTGGTGGACGACCTCGCCCGGGTCCCCGGCCTCGACGCCCGCTTCCAGTCCTTCGAAGGCCTGAGCCACGGCGAAGCCCTGGGCGAATCCCTGCGCTATCTGCTGCGCGAGCGCTTCAGCGACCACACCCCGTAGGTTGGCGCCGAGCGCAGCGAGGCCCAACGCTGCCCGGTGCTACCGGGTGATCAGGCGTTGGGCCTCGCGTTTATCGCGCGTCAGAGATACCGCAGCGGATCGCCACTGAGCAGCGGGTAGATCCGTTCCTCTTCCAGCGAACCGTCCTCGCCGTGGATCTTCACCGACGATTGCAGGTGCCCGACCTGGGCGGCGGCCATGCAGATGACGTCCGCCTTGCTGTCCGAGCTGAACAGGTTGTCCAGGCTGCCGAAACGGCGGCACGCCCATTCCTGGTGGTCCTTGACGATAAGGAAGTGCTCCATGGCATGGGCCCTCAGCAGGAGGCGCGCGTGGAGCGCGGGTCATCGCCATGGGCTGTGAGCGCCCGCGCGGCGAAGGGAGAAGCGAGGTCGTGAGCCGGCAGTTCACGGGCGAGCCAGCTGGCGCCCTGCCCCGGCTGACGATCACCGCTGGCCTGCACATCGTGCACCAGCTCGCGGATCAGACCGCCGACCTGAGCCCGCGACAGCACGCTCTCGCAATCGATGACCCGGTGGAAGGCCGGCTGGGCCTCGCCGCCGATGGTCAATGACAGGCGACCGTCCGGGCGGGTGGTGAGGGACACTTCCCGGCCGGGAAAGGCTTCGATGATTTCTCTGACACAGACATTCATGGGCGTTCTCCTTCTTGTAGCGAGAGAAGGAGCACGCAACATGCCAGCTCGGCCTTTTCGTAAAGACCCTTTTAAAACAACGAGTTGCCCAACAAACCTGTGACGGGGCGAATTGCAAACTGCAAGATCGCCCCGTACAGCCCTCGGCATTTTGCATTGGCCACCGGGGCCGCCAGGAAAACCCCGGGCCCACCGGCCCGGGGCACAGCCATCATTTGACGGTTTCGTTCCCCAGCCCCGGGGCCAACGCGGCGTTCAGGGCGTCCTGCCCGGCGGTCTGCAGGATCAGGTCGCACAGTTGTGGGTCCTTGCCAGAGAGGGTCTCGGGCTCCCAGACGCCCGGGCGGCGGCTCCAGTTGAACTTGAACTGGCAAGCGCCACCGCTGCCCTGGGTGGCCGTGGCCCAGACGGAAGCAGCGTTGTTCCTGACGAAATCCTTGTAGACCGCGCTGCCTCCCGACGCACCGTAGAGGCCCTGCATGCAGCGCATGAAGACGCCCTTCCCGGTGGCATAGTCGGCAATGAAGCCTTCGAGCGCGCCACTGATCTCGTATTCGTGGAGGATGCCGTCGTTGTCGATCATCCGCTTCAGCACGGCGGCCGCTACCTTGTGGGAAACCTCACTCCCCGACCCCATCCCCAGGACGAATTGCCCCTGGTCGCCGGTCCAATGCCACTCAGGGTTGGCCGCATTCCCACGAGGCCGCTCCAGCACCAGGTCCTGCGCGGTCCGCAGCGACCCGGGAATACCGAGCCACTTGTCGAACCACTGAAATTCTGCCGTCGCCATCTCCGCATACTTTGGCGCGTCGGGGTCGTTCGGGTTCAACTGGGCCAGGCCCCGGGAGAGCAGCAGGAACCCCAGGTTGGTGACGGTATTGCGACCCGACATGGACTGATCGGGGTCCTTGAGGTTGAACGTGCCACCCCTGATAGGCGCACTGCCCGCCGCATGATCCTCACCGCCCTCGTTGTAGCTGTCATCTGACCAATGCCCGGCGAGCTTGTCCCAGCAGTGCTTCGTGGCGCTGATGATGTCCTCTCGCAGTTGATCGTCACTGGGGGCTTGGTAGCCCAGCGCTTCCCAGTTGTACAAGGCGATGAGGAATGCGTTTCCCCACCAGCCGTAGTCGTCCACCCACCAGTCGACCCTGGCGTTCAGGTCCTGGTAGATGCCATAGGCCTTGCGCAGGATCCCGCCGTTGTCGTGCTGCTTCGAATTGACGAGATAGTCGAGGCAGCAATGCAGCGTGTTGCCGGCGAACCAGAAGTTCCCCGGGAAGACCTCCGGCTGGTAGAGGTTCAGCAGGCTTTTGTAACCGGCCGAAGCGGCCTCGTTGAATGTGGTCATGACGCTTTCCTTGCATGAGATGGGATGGGAGCCGGCGACTCCCGTGCCATCCAGCGGCGCACGACTCCCCCGCGGGGGAGCACTCCTTGCGCATCGCGGGGCATGGGGGGAAATACGACTCGAACGGCGACCGGGCACGGCGGAAAGAAACGAAGACGAGCGCTGCCGCAGGTTGCGGACAGGCTCATTCCTGCCGAGTACGGGGATCGAAAGAACGTCGAAAGCATTCGCCAGCCTGAGCAGCGTAGATCAGCCGGCCACCCTTGCGGGGCCGCGTTCCGCATAAGCGCAACGGGCGTTATATCCGACCACGCAAAACCTCCAACCCCCACGGAGCGCTCTACACCGGGCTTATAAAACTGTGGCGCAGAAATTGTTATGTTGTAACATTACAATTCAACCCCACAGGAACCGCCTCCGATGTCCGCTCGCTTCCTCCGCCTCCACACCCCCATCGCCGCTGCCTTGCTGATGGCGCAGCACGCCCTCGCCGCCCAGCCCATCCTCCTCGAGCAGCAGGTGATCACCGCCAACCCGCTGAAAAGCGAAGCCCTCGCCTCGCCCACCAGCGTGGTGGAAGGCGACGAGCTGAGCCTGCGCAGCGCCGCGCAGCTGGGTGAAACCCTCAACGGCCTGCCCGGCGTCTCCTCCACCTATTTCGGCCCGGCCGCCAGCCGCCCGGTGATCCGCGGCTTCGACGGCGACCGTATCCGCATCCTGCGCAATGGCGTCGGCGCGCTGGACGCCTCCTCGCTCTCCTACGACCACGCCGTGCCCTATGACGCGGCCAACGCCGAGCGCATCGAAGTGGTACGCGGCCCGGCGGCGCTGCTGTACGGCGGCAGCGCCGTGGGCGGCGTGGTCAACACCTTCGACAACCGCATCCCCAGCGAGGCGGTGGACGGCCTGCACGGTGGCGGCGAGCTGCGCTACGGCGGCGCCGACACCACCCGCAGCGCAGCCGGCAAGCTGGAGGCCGGCGACGGCAACTTCGCCCTGCACCTGGACGCCAACTCACGGCAGTTCAACGACACGCGCATCCCCGGCCATGCCCGCTCCCGCGACCAGCGCGCCCAGGACGGCGACGACAGCAAGCACCGCGTCAACAACAGCGACGGCCGCCAGGACGGCGGCGCGGTGGGCGGTGCCTACCACTGGGATCACGGCTACGTCGGCCTCTCCTACGACGAGTACGACAGCAACTACGGCTCGCCCGCCGAAGACGCCGTGCGCATCGACATGGAGCAGCGCCACTACGCCATGGCCTCGGAGATCCGCGACCTGGAAGGTCCCTTCAGCTCGCTGAAGCTGGACTTCGGCCACACCACCTACGAGCACCGCGAGATCGAGGACGGCGAAGTCGGTACCACCTTCAAGAACGACGGCTACGAAGCCCGCCTCGAAGCCCGTCACGCGCCCATCGGCCCGCTGGAAGGCGTGGTCGGCGTGCAGGTGGCCAAGAGCCGCTTCGAGGCCCTGGGCGAAGAAGCCTTCGTGCCGCAGACCGACACCGACAGCGGCGCCCTCTTCGCCCTGGAAAGCTGGCAGGCCACCGAGCGCCTGGAGCTCACCCTCGGCGGGCGCCTGGAACACACCCGCCTGCGCCCGGACGCCGCCGGCAACGAGCGCTTCGAAGGCGCCGACGACAGCCACAGCTTCACCGCCGGCAGCCTGTCGTTCGGCTCCATCTACCGCCTCACCGATATCTGGTCCCTGGCCGGCACCCTCAGCTACACCGAGCGCGCGCCGACCTTCTACGAGCTCTACGCCAACGGTCCCCACGCCGCCACCGGCACCTACGAGGTGGGCGATGCGGATGCGGAGAAGGAGAAGTCCTGGTCCACCGACCTGGCCCTGCGCTTCGACGACGGCACCCACAAGGGCAGCGTCGGCGTGTTCTACAGCCGCTTCTCCAACTACATCGGCTTGCTGGGCAGCGGCCGCTACCTGGACGAAGACGGCCAGGAAGTCGCTCCGAGCGACGACGATGCCCTGCCGGAATACCTCTACAGCGGCGTGAAGGCCGACTTCTGGGGCGTCGAGGCGCAGGACCACTGGCGCCTGGCGCAAACCCCGTACGGCGAGTTCGCCCTGCAGAGCTCCGCCGACTACACCCGCGCCAAGAACAAGGAGACCGGCGAACCGCTGCCGCGCATCTCGCCCCTGCGCCTGAACAGCGCCCTGCTGTGGAACTACCAGAGCTGGCAGGCCAGCGTCGGCGTCGAGCACGCCAGCGCCCAGCGCCGGGTCCCGGACGAGGAGCGCGGCACCGACGGCTACACCACCCTCAACGCCAGCCTCGGCTACCGCTTCGACCTGGCGGAAAGCGAGTGGCTGGTGTTCCTCAAGGGCGACAACCTCAACGACCAGACCGTGCGCTACGCCAGCTCGATCCTGCGGGACGAGGTGCCGGCGGCCGGCCGCAGCGTCGAGGCCGGGGTACGGGTCGCGTTCTGACCCACGGGCGACGGGGTCGTTGCGGCCCCGTCGTCATGCCTTCATCGCGTCATGCGCCCGGGTGGGTCATCACCGGCGCGTGGCGCTCCATCAACTCGGCGACCCAGTCGATGAACACTCGCAGCTTGGCGCTGATGTGCCGGTTCGGCGGGAAGGCCACGTACATCGGCATCGGGTCCAGGCGCCAGTCCTCGAACAAGGGCACCAGCGCGCCGCTGGCCCGGCTGGCAAGGGCCATGTATTCCGGCAGCCAGAGCACACCCAGGCCCGCCAGCCCGGCGGCGAGGTAGGCATTGCCGTCATCCACCGCCAGCACGTAGCGGCCGTTCACGCGGAGTTCCTCATTGCCCTTGCGCATGGCGTAGGGCACCGGCTTGCCGGTGCGTGCCCAGAGAAAACCGACGATGCGGTGGGGCGAATCCTCCAGCTCGCGCGGGTGCGCCGGCACGCCGAGGCGCGCGAGGTAATCCGGCGCCGCGTACACGCCCAGGCGCAGGTCACCGACCCGCCGCGCCATCAGCGATTGGTCACGCAGCTCGCCGCCGCGCACCACGCAATCGACGTTCTCGCCGATCACATCGACGATGCGGTCGCTCACACCCATGTCGATCTGGATGTCCGGGTGCCGCGCATGGAACTCGGGCAGCGCCGGCACCAGGATCATGCTCGCCAGCGGGCTGGGCACGTCCACCCGCAGGCGGCCCCGGGGCGAAGCGGAGGCACTGGAAAGGCTGGTCTCGGCGTCGTCCATATCGGCCAGCAGGCGCACCACCCGCTCGTAATAGGCGGCGCCATCGGCGGTCAGCGCCACCCGCCGCGTGGTGCGGTTGAGCAGCTTCACCCGCAGGCGCGCCTCCAGTTGCTGCACCAGCTGGGTGACGCTGGTCTTGCTCATGTGCAAGGTGTCGGCGGCGCGGGTGAAGCTGCCGGCCTCCACCACCCGGGCGAAGGCCTGCATCGCATCGAAACGGTCCATCGGCGCTCCAGATTCCAGCGGATTGTTTGGGATTCACAAACAGTGAAGGACAAGCTTGCGCGTTTATCGCCCCCGCGCAAGCTCCTACAGTCGCCTCCATCGTTGATCCCGGGTCCCATCGACCCACCTTGGAGGTACCGCATGACCCAGCGCGACGTCGTTTTCCCGCCCGGCCGCCAGGCGCTCTACGAGCGCAACCGCTACTCGCCGGCCATCCGTTCCAATGGCTTCCTGTTCGTCTCCGGGCAGGTGGGCAGCAACCCCGACGGCTCCCCCGAGCCGGACCTCAAGGCCCAGGTGCGCCAGGCCTTCACCAACCTCAACGCGATCCTCGGCGAGGCCGGCTGCAGCTTCGACGACGTGGTCGACGTCACCGTGTTCATGGTCGACCCGCAGGCGAAGTTCGAAGCCATCTGGGAGGTGGTGCCGGAGTTCTGGGGCGCCGCGCCGCACCCGACGCTGACCGCCGTGGGCGTGACCTGGCTCTATGGCTTCGACTTCGAGATCAAGGTGATCGCCCGGTTGCCCCAGGGCGACCCCCGCTGATCCTCCGCCTCAGGCCGGCCCGGAACCCACGGGGTTGCGGGCCGGCGCTGCCTCCTCGGCCGCCACGGCCTTGGGCGGCGCCGCCTTGAGCCGCGACACGCCGAACAGCACCAGCACCAGCCCGACCAGCTGGTAGGCCGAGATGGCCTCGTTCAGCAACGCCCAGGACGCCAGGATGGTCAGCACCGGCCCCAGGTTGCCCACGGCCGCGGTGTGGGTGGTGCCCAGGCGCTGGATCGCCAACGCCATCCAGTAGATCGGCAGCACGGTGGAGAGCAGCGCCATCAGCGCGGTGTACAACCATACCGAAGCCGGCAGCGTCGCCAGTTGGGTGAAGTCGGCCGCCACGCCGTAGTGCGCCAGCACCATCAGCGCCGAGGCGCCCCCGGCCAGGCCGGCCAGGCGCATGGAGCCGATGCGTTTCACCATCACGCCGGTGCCCAGGTAATAGAGCGCATAGGTCACCGCACTGGCGAACACCCAGGCGGCGCCGATCATCACCTGCGTGCCCATGTCGGTGCTGCCGATGTCGTGCATCAGCGCGACCCCGAGCCCCAGGTAGCACAGGCCCATGGCGAGCAAGGTGCGCCCGCTCGGCCGCTCACGGAAGATCAGCGCCTGGAACACCAGCACCAGCGTCGGGTAGGTGAACAGGATCAGCCGCTCCAGGCCGGCGCTGATGTATTCCAACCCGTAGAAGTCGAACAGGCTGGACAGGTAGTAGCCGAACATCCCCAGCAGCAGCACGCGAAACCAGTCGCGGCCGGACAAGGCCACCTCACCGGTGCCGCGGCTCAGCCACAGCAACCAGGCGAACAGGGGCAACGCCAGGCCCATGCGCATCGCCAGGAGGGTCACAGCATCCACGGGTGCAGCCGCATAGGACAGCTTCACGAAGATCGCCTTGAGGCTGAAGCCGGCGGCCGAGAGCACGGCGAAGAGGCTGCCGTTGGCGGCGCTGCGTTTATAGAGGGAGAGCAAGGCGTTCATCAGGTATCCGGTTTGCAAGGTGGCTACCGTTATTCTGAAGCGAAGGCGCCAGCGCTAGAATCGCTTTTTACCGAACGGCCCCTTCTTCAAAGGAGAACGCCCTTGCACTTCGACCTCGCCGACCTGCGCCTGCTCACCGCCATCGCCGCCACCGGCAGCCTGAGCAAGGCCGCCGCCACCTTCCCCGTGGCCGTATCGGCGGCCAGTACGCGGCTGCGCCAGTTCGAGGAACGTTGCGGGCTGGCCCTGTTCGTGCGCAAGGCCGACGGCATGAGCCTGACACCCACGGGGCGGCTGGTGCTGGAAGGCTGTCACGGCGTGCTGCACGAGGCGCAGAAGCTCAAGGACACCCTGCAGGAGCTCGCCGGCCAGCGCCGCATCACCCTGCGCCTGGCGGCCAGCACCGTGGCCAACAGCACTTTCCTGCCCGCTACCCTGGGGCCCTTCCTCGCCGACTACCCGGAAGTGGACCTGCAGCTCACCGAACTGAACAGCCGCGACGTGCTGCGTGGCGTGCAGGCCGGCGAATTCGACATCGGCGTCTATGACGGCAACCTGCCCACCGGTGGGCTGGTCTCCATGCCGTTCCGCGACGACCGCCTGGTGCTGCTGGTGCCCCAGGACCACCCGCTGGCCGGCCGCCGCCAGGCGCACATGCGCGAGGCCCTGGGCTTCGCCTTCGTCTGCCTGCCGCCGGAACGCGCCATGCAGCGCTTCATCGAGGAGATGGCGCTGAACTACGCCGTGCCGCTGAAGGTGCGGGTGCGTGCACCCAGCTTCGACGCCATCGCCCAACTGGTGGCCCAGCGCGCCGGCATCGCCATGCTCCCCGAAGCGGGCGCCACACGCCTGGCGCAGGAACTGCCGGTGGCCATCGTCAGCCTGGAGAACACCTGGGCGACACGGGAGTTGCGCTTGTGCATCAAGGGCCAGGAGGCGCTGTCATCCCATGCACGGCAGCTGCTCGCCCACCTGGCCACGCCCGCCTAGCAGGCCCGCAGAAGGCGCGCCCTAGATGAAGCGCCCGACGCGATTGCGTCCGGCCTTCTTCGCCTCGTAGAGCGCCGCGTCGGCGCGTTGCAGCAGGGTTTCGGCGGCCTCGCCCTGCCCCGGCACCATGGCGGCAACGCCGATACTGACGGTGACGCGGCCGAAGGTGGAAAGCTCATGGGGCAAGGCCAGCTCCTCGATGGCCTGCACCAGGCGCTGGGCGATGCCCTGGGCGCCGGCCGCATCGGTCATGGGCACGAGGAAGACGAACTCCTCGCCACCATAACGCGCCACCAGGTCACTGGAACGGCTGACGGTGCTGGCCAGCACCTGGGCGATGCGTTGCAGGCAGGCGTCGCCCGCCGGGTGGCCATAGTGGTCGTTGTAGCGCTTGAACCAGTCGACATCGAGAATCGCCAGCGCCAGGGGCTCGGCCGTGCGCTGGGCGCGGTGCCATTCCTGCTGCAGCACCTCGTCGAAGTGGCGGCGGTTGGCGATGCCGGTCAGGGCGTCGGTCAGGCTCAGGGTCTCCAGCTTGCTGTTGAGCTCCTGCAGCTCATCGGTGCGCTGGGCCACGCGCAGCTCCAGCTCGCGCTCGGAGCCCTGCAGCGTCTCCACCAGCATCTGCTGGGCCTGCAGCAGTTCCTCCTGCACCCGTGCCTTGTCGCGGCGCATCACGTTGAAGCGGTCGGCCAGGGCGAAGGCCAGCACGATCATCTCCATGGCCGAACCCAGCTGGATGCCGTCCACCGTGAACATATTGGTGGGCATCAGGCCCATGGCCCGCAGCGTGGTCATGGCGCCACCGAGCATCAGCAGGGCGAAGGCCGCGAGGAAGAACCAGGCGCTGCGCTGGCGCTTGATCGCCCCGGCCAGGGCCACGCCCAGCACCACCACGGCTGTGGCCAGGTTGAAGTACACCGCCAGGCGCGAGAACAGCGGCAAGGCGATGGCGTAGAGCAGCGGCGTCACCAGGTAGAGGGCGACCATCGCCAGCAGCAGCCGATCCACCCTCGGCATCAACTGGTCGGTGCGCAGCATGCGCCGGGTGAACAGCAGCATCGCGCTCAGGGCCAGGGACACACCCGAGTAATAGGCGACGTTGGAATTCAGCGGCAGCCCGGCGATGGAGCCATCCGGCGCTAGGCCGTTCTTGATCGCCAGGGTGAAGGCGGTGCAGGAAACGAAGGCCACGTAGAGCAGGTACACCCGATCGCGCAGCGCCACGAACAGCATGAGGTTGAACAGCACCATGGCTGTGGCGATGCCGAAGTACCAGACCTTGCTCACGTAGTCGTCGCGCTCGTAGGCGTGGAAGGCCTCCACCGGCCACAGCTGCAACGGCACCAGCAGCCCCACGCTGGACGCCACGCGCAGGTAGATCACCTGCTCGGAATGCGCAGGCAGCAGCAGCGGGAAGACGAAGTTGCGGTTGGCGTACGCCTTGCTCGAGGGCGCCACGTCGCAACCGGTGGCGGTGGCGTGGTAGACGCCCTGGGCATCCGGGATATGCGCCTCGACATGGGAGATACGCGGGTTCTCCACCACCAGCATGCGCCGCAACGGCGTATCACCGGGATTGTGCAGCACCAGGCGCAGCCAGAAGGCCGAGCGAGTGAAGCCCAGCGCCAGGGCATTGCCGGGCGGCTGGTCACCCTGGAAACGCGCCGCCATCGCGGGGGCCTGTACATCGGCCAGGGTGAAGGACTGCTCCGGGTCTTCCAGCAGCGACACGTAGGGGGTCAGGGACAGCGCGGCCTTGTCCACTGCCGCGGCATCGACCACCCGCTCGCCTGCGCCAGCCGGCAACGCCAGCAGGGTCAGGGTAAGCAGAAGCCAGGAAAACAGCTGACGGGAAAGGCGGATGGCATGCATGCGGCCGGGTACCAGCAGAGCCCAGGGGAGCCACGGATGGCGGCCGCATCGAACGCAGGCCGTCGCACCGTGACGGTGCGGAAGTCTACAAGACAACCCTCGAACCCGGCGAGCACCGGGCCGGTGCCGCCTCCCCTCAGCGAATGTGCACGGGGTCTCAGCGCGGGATCACTGGGGCGCGCCGCCTGGCCCCGAGCCTGTATGTTCGCTGGCAGAACCACCTTGCCTGGCTCCCTGGAACGGAGAAGAACCCATGAAGGAACTGGAAGCCTGCCCCGCGTGCTCGGCGCTCTTCACCGCGCGCAAGGCGCTCGTCGCCAGTGGCGTGGGCGTCAACCAGAATGCCTTCGCCGCCAGGATGCAAGTGCGCTGCCCCGAGTGCCGGCACGTCTTCACCGCCCGCACCCTGCGCCTGTTCGGCTTCCTCTCGCCCAACGGCCTGCGCTGGGTGGTGCTGGGGCTCGTGGTGGCCTGCGTGGTGTTGGCGACGGTGCTGCCTGGCTGACCCTTCCCGGACTGAAGTCCGGGCTACGGCACCCCATACCCGGTAGCCCGGGCTTCAGCCCGGGGGGTAGTGACCGGTAGCCAACGCTGCACTCACTTGAGGTGCACACGGCACACCCTACGACCGAGCCGCGTGCATCGGGCCGAGCCCGTGCATCAATGTGCGTTGCAATGCACACGGTCGAGCCTCGTGCGCCGATGTGCTCTTGTAGGGTGTGCTGCGCGCACCGGTCCCGAGCTCGGTACTTCCAGCGAGCTCCGAAAGGCTCCGTGCCGCTCCCACCTTTTGAGGTGCGCACGGCACACCCTACGGCACGCGCTCACCCCGGTCCTTCTCCCGCGGTGTCGGCTCCGCCTCCCGCCGCTCACGGTTCAGCTCATCCATCACCTGCTGGAAAATCGGGTCCTGTTCGCTGCAGGCCGCGCCATCGCGCTTCAGGGTGCAGGGGTCGACGCAAGCGGGCGGCGGCTCATCCGTTCCAGGTTGTGCCACCGCTGTACCGGCGCTGAACACGAGTGCTAGCAGCAAACCGGGTTTCCATGGGATAGCGCACCTCATCCGCATCGCAGTCTTCATCCCTGGGCCCGCCCGAAGCGCTGCCGGTATTGCACGGGCGTCAGCTCGGTCAGTTCCTTGAACATGCGCGTGAGGTTCGAATCGCTGCTGAAGCCCAGCTCGTCGCTGATGGTCTTCAGCGGGGCGGAGGTCAGGGTCAGGCGCTCGCTGACCTGGCTCAGCTTGATGCGCCGTGCATAGGTGGCCGCCGCCACCCCGGTTTCATCGCGCACCTTGCGGGCCAGGGTGCGCTCCGACATGCCCAGTTCGGCCGCCAGCTTCTGCACCGTGATCTGCTCGGCCGGCAACTCCTGCACCAGGCCATGCAGACGGCGCAGCAATGGGCTGGGCTGCTCGATCAGGCTGAGGGATTGGAAGGCATCGTGCACCTGGGCCGGGCGTGGCAACACCATCAAGCGGTCGAGGTCGTGGAACACGCTCTGGCTCACCTGCCGCTCGATCAGGGCCTGGGCCAGCGGCAGGTAACCATTGACACCACTGGCGGTGGCGCTGCGTGCGTTGAAGATGCAATTGCTCTCGCTTTGCCAGCGCACCTTGGGGTAGCGCTTGAGCAATGCATCCGCCAGCCACCAGGTCACGGTGGCGGGCTGCCCATCGAGGCGACCACTGGCGGCGGCCAGGCACACGCCCGTGCAATAGCTCCACAGCTGGCAGCGCTTGTGCAGCCGAGCCAGGGCGCCCAGCAGTGCGGTGTTGCCGGCCAGCATCGCCTCGACCTGTTGTGGAGACTCCGCCCAGAAGCCCGGAATCAGCACGGCATCCAGCTCGCCCTCGGCGATGCCCTGGCTCGCCGCCAACACCAGCCCATGGGCGCACTCCACCGGGCCGCCGTGAATGCCTACGAAACAGGTTTCGAACAACTCGCCCCCGGCCAGGCGGTTGGCCGCGTGGAGCATGTCGCCAAAAGCCAGCAGCCCCGCGGGCATGCAACCGGGAAACAACAGCAGGCCGATCTTCATAGGGGCACCGTGGCGGAGAATGGTGTGACTGGAAATGAATGGATTATGTCCATTCCCGCCATTATCGCCAGCCCCGGCCCTCGGCACCATGGCGCCATACCCGAGGAGGGACACATGATGAAGATCCAGCAACTCCGCAACGCAACGATCATTCTCGACCTGGGCCAGCAGCGCATCCTGGTGGACCCGATGCTGGCGCGCAAAGGCACCCTGCCCTCGCTGCGCATCTTCGCCGGGCGGCAGCGCAACCCCACGGTCGAGCTGCCCGAATCGGCCCAGCAGGCGCTGGAGTCCGTCACCCATTGCCTGATAACCCACTGCCAGAAAGGCCACTTCGACCACCTGGACCGCGCCGGTACGCGCTGGCTGCGGGAGCGGCAGATCCCGGTCATCTGCACCCCGCACGACGCGCCCTACCTGGTGCGGCTGGGCTTGAACGTGGAGCCGCTGCCGGAGGGGCACGCGGAGCCGGTGCCCTTTTTCGGCGGGACCCTCCGCACCGTGCGCTGTACCCACGGCAAAGGCCTGGTCGGGCGCCTGATGGAGCACGGCGTCGGCTACCTGATCGAACTGCCCGGCGAGCCCAGCCTGTACCTGGCCGGCGACACCATCCTCACGCCCAGGGTGCGGGACTTCGTGCTGCACCATCAGCCCCAGGTGTGCGTGGTACCGGCCGGTGGCGCGCGCTTCGATATCGGCGACGACATCATCATGGGCCTGGACGAGGTGCTCGAGTTCACCCGCCTCAGCCAGGGCATCGTGGTCGCCAATCACCTGCAGGCCATCAACCACTGCCCGGTCACCCGCGAGGAACTCGCGGAGGCAGCGCAGGCCAGCGGCCTGGCCCGGCGCCTGCTGATTCCCGCCGACGGCCAGGTGCTGGAGCTGGCCTGAGGCAGCAGGCCTGTCCGATTTCCATCGTTTTTTGTCCGGAGCGCTTCTCGCGCTCCACGCCTGGCGGCTGGTTCACTGCCCCCCGGTGAAACACCGTCCACCCGGCAGAGAAAACAATGAGAAGAACCGCTGCGTATCGCCCCACCTTCATCGACATCCCCGACTACCAATCGCTAGACGCCGAGGCCGCCCGATGAGCCGCCTCTCGGTAAGACGCCTGCTGCTGGCAGCCGCCCTGCTGGTGGGCGGCATCGTGCTGGTGCTCGCCACGCAACTGGGCATGCGCCTGTGGCACTTCCACACCCTGTTCGACCCCGAGCGGATCACCGAGAACTTCCGCTCCATGCCGACGATCTTCCAGGCGCGCCCGATCCCCAAGGGCCCGGTGAGCGTCCCCCTGCAGACGGCACCCAAGGCGCTGGTGGAACGCTTCCACTTCCAGGGCCGGGACCAGGCCCTGGGCGACTGGCTGGTGACCTCGGGCACCACCGGCATGCTGGTGATGGCGGCCGACCGGGTCGTCTACGAGCAGTACTTCCGGGGCAACCGCGAGGATTCCCGGGCCATCTCCTGGTCGGTGGGCAAGTCCTTCGTTTCCGCGCTGGTGGGCATCGCTTTGAAGGAAGGTGCGATCCGCGATATCCGCGACCCGGTCAGCGACTACGCGCCCGCGCTCAAGGGCAGCGGCTACGACGGCGTGCCGCTGCAGGACGTGCTGGAAATGGCTTCTGGCATCGCCTTCAACGAGGACTACGCCGACCCCGAGGCGGGCATCAACCAGTTGGGCCAAACCATCGCCCTCGGCGGCTCGGTGGACGCCTGGGTGGCGCAGCTCAAAAGCGGCGGCGCCTCCGGCACAAAGCACCACTACGTGAGCGTGGACACCCAGGTGCTGGGCATGGTGCTCAAGGGCGCCACCGGCCGCGACCTCGCCGATTACATGGCCGAGAAGCTGTGGTCGCCCCTCGGCGCCGAGTGCGACGGCCAGTGGCTGACCGACAGCAACGGCGCGGAGATCGCCTTCGGCGGCCTCAACCTGTGCCTGCGCGACTACGCCCGCTTCGGCCTGCTGTACCTGCACGAGGGCCGCAACCTGGCCGGCAAGCAGATCGTGCCGCGGCAGTGGGTGCAGCAATCGGTCACCCCCGCGAAGGACTTCCTCCGCCCAGGGCGCTATAAGGAGCAGGGCCAGCCGAACCTCGGCTACGGCTATCAGTGGTGGGTGCCGCAGAGCGACGAAGGCGAGTACATGGCCGTGGGCGTCTATGGCCAGTTCATCTACGTCAACCCGACGCGCCGCGTGGTGATCGCCAAGACCTCCGCTTACGCGCCCTACAACGAGGACGGCACGCGCATGGAATACGAATCGCTCGAAGCCTTCCGCGCCATTGCACGCAACCTGTGATCCCTGAGGAGCCCGGCATGCCGCCGTCAGCGCTGACCTTCGACTTCGAGTGGCGACCGCTGCAGAACTACCTGCACGCCAAGGGCCTGGAGGCGCCGCAACTGCTGCTCGCCGACAGCCCCGACGAGCAGCCGCCCAGCCACGCCCTGTACGACTGGATCGTGCGCAACCACGGCGACGCCATCGATGGCCTGAGCCTGGGCGAGCAGTACCGCGCCACCGACTACGGCATGGCCGGCCTCGCCCTGATGAGCGCGGAAACCCTCGCCGACGCCCTGAAGGTGGTCCGCGCCTACATGCTGCTGTTCAACCCGGACATCGCCGACATCCTGGTCGAGGCGCAAGGCCAGGGGGATGTCCGCGTCACCACCCGCTTCCGCACCCGGGCGGGCTGGGACGCCCGGCAGCGCCAGTTCCACGCCAACGTGCTGGCCTCCGCCGCCTACCACCTGTTCAACCAGTTGATGGGCCGCCCGCTGCTGGGGCTCGGCCTGACCCTGCCCGCCGGGCTGGAGAGCACCCAGCCCTACCTCGCCTACTTCGGCATGCCAGTACGCTCCCGTGGCAGCGACATCGTCTTCCACCTGCCGGCGGGCCTGCTCGAATCCAGAATTCCCACCGCCAACCCGGCGGTGTTCCAGGCGGCCCTGGCGCTGGCCAGCGAGGGCTTCAACAAACTGCTGGAGAGCGAGATGGGTGGCACCCGCCAGCGCGTCACCGCCCTGCTCGCCTCGCTGCCGGACCGCTACCCGGACATCGGCCAGATCGCCCAGCACCTCAAGCTCACCGAACGCACCCTGCGCCGACGCCTGGCCGACGAGGGCTGCAGCTACCGGCAGATACTCGACCAGGCCCGCCTGCAGCGGGTGCGGGAACTGCTGGGGCGCACCCAACTGACCACCGAGCAGATCGCCGAGCTGCTGGGCTACAACGACGGCTCCAGCCTGCGTCAGGCCTTCCGCCGCTGGACCGGCACCACGCTCAACCAGTACCGCCAGGGCCTTCGCCAGGAGGCGCCGGAAGACGGAGGGAAAGCCGGCGGTTAGACTGGCCGCCCTTCCCCAGGCATGAGCCGACCATGACGCTCCCCACCGTGCGACGCGCCCGCAGCGCGGATACCGAAGCCCTCGTGGCGCTGGACCCCATCGCCCGCGAGCAGCCGAGCCGCAAGGCCTTCATCGCCCACGCGGTAGCGGCCGGCCACTGCTGGGTGGCGGTGGAAACCCACGATGATTCGACGCTGCTCGGTTACGGCGTGCTCGACCGCTCTTTCTTCGAGCACGACTTCATCGCCCTGGTGATGGTGAAGGACACCGCGCGCCGCCAAGGCGTGGCCTCCGCGCTGATGGACGAACTGGAGCGGCAGTGCACCGGGCCGAAGCTGTTCACTTCGACCAACGCCTCCAACGCACCGATGCTCGCCCTGCTGGCCCGGCACGGCTTCACCCCCAGCGGCCGCATCGACAACCTGGATGAGGGCGACCCCGAGCTGGTGTTCGTCAAGTTCACCGCTCACGCCGGCAACGGTTGATCGCTGGTTTCAGTGCCCTTCCAGGCGCTCCAGCAGGTTCTGCAGCTCTGCTTCCGCCGCCTTCAACGAGGCCTCCATGGCGATCTCCCACGGGCGGCGCAGGGGCTCCAGGTCACGCTCGCTGTCGACCTTCAGGCACCACTGGAAGTGGTCGTGCCAATCCCCCAGCGCGCCCTGCACGGCCTTGAGGGACGCGGCGGCCTTGGCCGAAATCGGCGACAGGCTCGGGTAGGCGTCGTGGGCGTAGCGCATGCGCTTGACCAGGATGCGCAAGGCGTGGCGGTCGTAGGCGGGGTCGCGCAGTGCGGCTACCAGCGTGTCGCGCTGTTTCTTCAGGCGCTTGCGGATGAAGTCGCGCAACTCCCGCAGCTCGCCCGCGCGCTGGGCATCACGGAACTGCTCCGGCCAGTCATCGAGGCTGGCCATCAGCTTGCGGATGGTGGGGCTGTCCTCGACCATGCGATAGCCCTGCTCCAGACGCTGGCGGCGCAGTTGCGCCAGGTCGGGCAGCCCCTGGCGCTCCAGCTCGATGATCATCACTTCCAGGTCGCGGATCGGCGTGGTCAGCCGCCCCACCTCCGCTGCCGCGGTATCCAGCTCGCGCACCGACTCCAGGTTGCGAATGGGCCGCAGCAGACTGCGCAGCCGCCGCAGGCCGATGCGCAGGTCATGCAGGGCTTCACCATCGGTCCGGCACAACAGGCGCACGCTGCTGTGGTGAATCCCCAGCTCTATGCGCAACACCTGCTCAACGATCGAATCGACGAAGGACATCGGGCTCTCCAGGGGTGGGAAGGTCAGTGGCCAGGGGCAATTCCGCGCCGAGCATAAAGGCCGGGAGGGATTGCCAGGAACACGGAATTCGTTAATCCATTTTTCATCCGGCGGATGCAGGCTACGCCGCCCACATGACCGTCATGCCTTCACATGCAGCACCATGGCACCGAGCAGCACCAGGGTCACGCCGGTCACCTGCACGGGCGACAGCCGTTCCTTGAAGAACAGGTAGCCGAGGATGGCCGCGATCCCGCCGGACAGCGTGCTGATCACCGTGACCACCGACACCGAACCGGCCATGGCGCCGAACGCAAAGGCCGAGAACCCGCCCAGGTTCATCAGGCTGGTGCCCGCCAGCGCGAAGGCATGCCGGGGCGCAGGCGGCTTGAGGCTGCCACCGCGGCTCAGCATCAGCACCAGCAACAGGCTGACGCCCACCAGGTAGCCCAGCCAGAGCATGCCCACCGTGCCCAGGCGCGGCAGGGTGAAGTGCCCCTGCAACCACAGGCTGGTGCCGTACAGCAGCGCCCCGAGCAGTGCATAGGCGATGGAACGGCGCGGCTCGACATGGTGCGGCGTATCGGACCCACGGGTGATGCTGGAGAGGATCACACCGACCACGCACAGGCCGATGCACGCCAGCTGCAACCCGCTGAGCCGCTCGCCGCCCAGCCAGGCAAGCAGCGTGGTGACCACGCCATAGGAGGTGACCACCGGCGCGACGATCGACGCCTTGCCGATGGAGAAGGCCTTCGACAGCGCCAGCGCGCCACACAGGGTGAAGCAGGCCGCCAGCACGCCCATGGCCCAGTCCCCCGGCGCGGCGCCGGTCAGCTTGAGCAGGAAGGCGGGAAACACCACGAGCAGCAGGCTCATCAGCAACAGCCCCAGGGTCTGGCTGAAGAACACCGCGCGCTGCACGCCCACGGCCCGGGCATTCAACCCGACCATGAAATCCGTTCCACCCCAAAGCAGGGCCGCAAGCAACCCCATGAGCACATCCATGCTCAGCCTCCGCTACCGTGCGCGTCGAGAAAAAGACTCCGACTATGCAACGGCGAATGGGCGGCCAGCCAGTATCAGTTCGGGTGTTTCTGTCCATAGCAGTTTGCGTACGGGGCCAGGGCGAGAGAGCGGCTCACGGCTTCGCCTCCTGCACGGCATCCAGCCCCACTACCGGCTCGATACCCCACTCCCCCTGCTCGTGCCAATCCTCGCCGAAGGTCTCCACCGGGTGCATGGTGCGGTCCGCGCCATTGCCACAGGCCAGGTCGCTCGCCGCGCAATAGCGGTCGCAGCCCCAGCAGATGCGCTCGGGGTGCTTGGGGTTGAGGGGAAAGGGCTTGGCCATGTGGACGCTCGGGCTTCGGCTATGGGTTGCCCCAACGTTACCGTGCCCATCTGCGTGCGCCTTGACCGCGATCAAGCCTGCTCCGTGGGAGCGGTTTCAACCGCGAAAAACAACCAGCGGCCGCCTAAAGCCTGTGCAACAGGGCTTCCAGCTGGCTGCGCTCCCACTGGCTCAACAGCTGGGTGGGGTCGGTGCCGAACCGCGCCCAGGCCTCGGGCGCACCCTGCCGGCCGTCCGCCGAGGTGCAGGCGCTGCAGTGGTCGAGGTGGCCGAATTCGTTGTACAGCGTCAGCCGCCAGCCATCGACAGCGAGTTCGACGTCGCCGCGATGGTCCCGGCTCCAGCCCTGCTCCGTGCCACGGCGCATAAGGCGCACGCCCAGGGCGATGTCCTTGAGCAGTTGGTAGACCTCGCGTGCACTGAGGGAGCCATCGGATTTCATGGGGTTCTATCGTTTGAAGTGATGTTGAACGGTGCTGGGAGCGGAGCTTATCGCTGGCAAGTGATGGAGTGCGAGGTATCGCAACGGAGTAACCAAACAATCCATCCGGGTATCCCGCGAGCGATATAAGAACAACGCAATGGCCTCCTGTGCTCATTGCCTGTTCAAACACGATCGAATAGCCCGGCCGACGTTATCGCTCTTTCACCCGCAACAAAAAGCCCGCCGAAGCGGGCTTTTTGCAACTGGGCAGAAGCGGTTACTGCAGCCAGCTTTCCACGGTTTCAGCACCGTGTTCGGCTTTCCAGGCTTTCAATACACCGTGGTTGCCGCCTTTGGTTTCGACGCGCTCGTTGGTCTTCGGGTTGATATAGACCTTCACCGCGCGCTCGCGGCGCTGACCGCCGGCTTTAGCGGCAACGGGGCTGCGCGAAACGCTCGGGTCGAGGATGGCGATCACATTGCGCAGCGAGAAGTTGTACTCGCCCAGCAGCGAACGCAGCTTCTGTTCGAATTCGATTTCACGCTTGAGTTCTTTATCGTTCTTCAGTGCATCGAGTTGAGCCAGTTGCTCGGCGAGCTTGGCTTCGAGAGCCTTGAATTCTGCAAGTTTGGACATGGAAAACCTTCTGGTGGGTTGTTTCAGTGATTCTGACAGGCAAGCGCAGGCAGAGTTTACTGGATACTTGGGTTTTATCGCTGTTATTTACACTCGACGCGCCTCTTTCTTCCTTGTCTTAGTTGGCGCTACTCCAGCCCGGCCTTTGATCGGGCCCTGATCGCGAGGTGATCGGCAGGCGTCGCCATCGAATGATCGAAGAACATTGAATGACCGATGAGCAGGCGCATCCAATACCCGCAGGGCGCCCGTACCGGGGTTCCCGCAGGCTTTACAAACCCTGAAAAGGAACTAGTTTTCAGTGCCTCGCAGCTCTGTTTTATTCTTTGCGCGGACGCAGCTGATTCACGCTATTCATGAAGGAGAAAGAGCAATGGCGACATTCGAACCCGGCCACCTGCATATCGAGCGTCATGCGCTGAACGAGCACGATTTCAGTTACAACCTGTGCATCGACTACGAGGTCACCACGGACCCCAAGGAAGGCAAGGGCATGCTCTTCACCGTCCATGGCAGCATCTTCGACAAGGAACTGAAGGAGTCCTTCTTCCTGCCCAAGGACCTGGCCTATAACTTCGCCAGCAACATCACCAAGATCGCCGAAAAATACGGCATTCCCAAAGCCATGAGCAGCATTGGCTCGATGCACAAGCACTACGATGCGATGTTCGAAGATGTGCGCGCGCAGCTGAACATGAAGTCCGGCGACCCGGTAAACCCCGAGCACCTGGAATAACCCCGCCTACCTCCGCCGCGCCCTTGCCTCAGTGCAAGGGCCCGCGCACCCTCCGCCCGCCCCTTAGGTCCCCGAACCCACTCCACCGCCGGCATTGAACAGGTGCTCGAAGCCCTGCAACGTGCTGTCGACGAAGCGTGCGTCGGTGGTGCCGGCCGGGAACTGCAGCACGCCATGGATCACCAGCGACGCCAGGCCATGGGTGTAGGACCAGCCCGCCAGCGCGGCGCGGCGGACCTCGGCGCTGTCCATGCCCTGGCCGAGGATCTCGGCGATGATCCGCCGCAGCTCGCCAAAGGCGCGGTCCCGCGCCTCGATGTAGTCGAGGGGCATCTCGCCGCTGGCCAACTCCGGGCCGAACATCAACTGGTACAGCGCCGGGTTGGCCCGGGCGAAGCTGAAGTAGGCCAGGCTGGCGTCACGCAGTTTCTGCAGGCCGGTGCTGCCGCCATCCTCGATACGCAGCACGGCGCCCAACTCGCGAAAGCCCTGGGCCGCCAACTGACCCACCAGCTCGGCACGGTTGGCGTAGTGGTGGTAGGCGGCCGTCGAACTCACCCCTACCCGCTCCGAAACCGCCCGCAGCGACAGCTTGCTGGGCCCCACTTCCTCCAGCATCTCCCGCGCGGCATCGAGCAGTTGCGGGGCGAGATTGCCGACGTGGTAGGTGTCGCGGGCGCGTTGGGGTGTCTTGCTCATGGGCGGCGGGGGCCTTGATTTCGTGGGCGGCGGGGCGTCGCGATCTTAGCATTCGGAAAAATCTTGACGCTGCAAAGATCGAATCTTAGCATCGCCAAGATTATCCGCCCCCGAGGTGTTTCCATGGCCCCAACCTATGAGTGTTTCGCCGTCAGCGTCGACAACGGCGTCGCCCACCTGCAGCTCAATCGCCCCGACAAGGCCAACAGCCTGACGCGCGCCTTCTGGAGCGAACTGCCCGCCGCCGTCGATCAGTTGAGCCGCTCGGGCTCGGTGCGGGCGCTGGTCATCTCCGCCCAGGGCAAGGTGTTCTGCGGCGGGCTGGACCTGCAGATGTTCTCCGCTGCCAAGGAATTCCACGCCAGCAACCCGCAGGAGCGCGAGGTGCTGCAGGTCAACCTGGAACGCATGCAGGGCGCGCTCAATGCCCTGGAACAGGCACGCTTCCCGGTGATCGCTGCCGTCCAGGGCGCCTGCATCGGTGGCGGCTTCGACCTGATCGCCGCCTGCGACCTGTGCTTCGCCACCGAGGCGGCGAAGTTCCGCATCGAGGAAACCAACATCGGCATGATGGCCGACCTCGGCATCCTGCAGCGCCTGCCCCGCCTGATCCCGGCCGGCGTGGCCCGCTACCTGGCGCTGACCGGCGACACCCTGGACGCCGCCGAAGCCCACCGCCTGGGGCTGCTGGCCAAGGTCTTCGCCACCCCGGAAGCCCTGCTCGAAGGCGCCTTCGCCGCCGCCCGCCGCATCGCCGAACGCCCGCCGGTGGCCATCAACGGCATCAAGCGCTCGATGCTCTACAGCCGCGACCACGGCGTCTACGAATCCCTCCAGCACACGGTGCTGCTGCAGAGCGCCATCCTCAGCGGCCAGGACATCCTCCGCGCCGTCGGCGCACGAGCCAGCGGCACCCCGGCGCAGTTCGACGACCTGCATGCGCTGCAGGACCGCTTCTAGGCTCTGTACGAAAAGTGCCTGCGCTCGGTGATGCTTCGTTAAAAACGGGTTCGGAATGCTCATTTACAGCTCGTAAACTCCGCTTCCTCACCCGTTTTTGCCTCGCCTGACCGTCGCTCGACGACTTTTCGTGCAAACCCTAAGCGCCTGCGCTCGACGACTTTTCGTGCAAACCCTAAGCCCCCTTTTTTTGACCAAATCTTATCGTTGATAAGTTCGAGGTGAGCGATGACCCATTACGACGCCGTGGTGATCGGCGCCGGCAACGCCGGGCTGACCGCCGCAACCGCGCTGCAGCGCGGCGGTGCCCGCACCCTGCTGCTGGAGCGCCACAACATTCCCGGGGGTTGCGCCACCTCCTTCGTGCGCGGTGACTTCGAGTTCGAGGTGGCGCTGCACCAGCTCAGCGGCCTGGGCACCGAAGACAAGCCCTTCGTGATGCGCAAGTTCTTCGACAAGCTCGGTGTGCTGAACAAGGTCGAGTTCATCCAGGAGCACGCTCTGTACCGCCTGGCCGTGCCCGGCGAACTGGACGTCACCCTGCCGGCCAGCTGGTCGGGCATCCGCCGCCTGCTGCAGGGCATGTACCCGGCGGAGAGCGAGGCCATCGAGCGCTTCATGCTGGTGTGCGAGAAGGTCACCCTGGAAAGCTTCATGACCCTGCCCCAGGCCAGCCGCGCCAACAGCGAGGCCATGCTCGAATCGCTCTGCCCCTACTACGTGAAATACGGCTTCCGCCCCGCGCGGGAAGTGCTGGACGAGTTCTTCACCGACGCCAAGCTGAAGAACATCCTCGCCACCTACTGGCTCTACCTGGGCGTGCCGCCGACCATGCTGCCTTTCGCCGACCTGGCGACCATGCTCTACGCCTACGCGGTGTTCAAACCCTGGCACATCAAGGGCGGCTCCCAGGCCATGTCCAGCGCCCTGGTGGAATCCTTCCTCGAAGCCGGCGGCGAGGTGCGCTTCAACTGCGGCGTGGAGCGCATCCACACCCAGGGCGGGCGCATCAGCGGCGTAAGCCTGGAAGGCGGCGAGCGGGTCGCCTGCAAGGCGGTGGTGTCCAACGCCAGCCCGCTGATCACCTTCAACGAACTGCTCGACCTCGAACGCCCGCCGCTGAAGGTCCAGCAGGACTTCAAATCCCGGCGCATGGGCACCTCGGCCTTCGTCATCTACCTCGGGCTGGATTGCACCCCCGAGGAACTCGGCGTCACCACCGCCTCCAGCTTCATCTACGAAACCCTCGACGAGGAGCAGATCCACGCGCGCATGGGCAGCCTGGAGCCACCGCTCGGCGGCATGCTCACCTGCTACAACCTCGAAGACCCCAGCGCCGCGCCGGCGGGCAAGAGCCAGGTGGTGCTGGTCTGCCTGCAATACGGCGAGGTGTGGAAGGCCGTGCCGTCCGAGCGCTACGCGCAGACCAAGTACGCATTCGCCGAAAAGCTCATCGCGGTGATCGAGAAGGTCTACCCCAAGGTGCGCCAGTACATCGAAGAGGTGGAAGTGGCAACGCCGCTGACCATGATGCGCTACCTCAACACCCCCGGCGGCGCCATCTACGGCTTCCAGCAAAGCGCCCAGGACTCGGCCCTGCTGCGCGAACGCCTGGATGCCGTTCCCGGGCTCTACATGGCGGGTTCCTGGACCTCCATGGGCGGCTTCCAGCCCACCTACATGGCGGGCGAATCCACGGCCAGGGCCGTGCTCAAGCAGTTGAAGACCACGGAGGTGGAGCATGTCTGACCGCAACCCGATGAACCGCATCGCCGGCTACGCCGAAGCCCTCGTCGCCAAGCAGGCCCTGGAACAGAGCGGCAGCGATTTCGAGGAAGTGCGCGGCGAAGTGGGCAGCACCGTGGTGCAACTGCACCCCAAGCGCCTGTCGCTGGAGGTGGTCGAGATCATCGACGACACGCCCAGCACCAAGACCCTGCGGCTGAAGGCGAGCGACTGCAAGCCGCTGCCGCCCTTCCAGGCGGGCCAGTACATCAACCTCTTCGTCGAGATCGACGGCGTACTCACCGCCCGCCCCTACGCCATGTCCTCCCCGCCCGGCGAGCGTGGCCACTACGACCTCACGGTGAAGCGCGCCACGGGCGGCTTCGTCTCCAACTACCTGCTCGACCGCGTGAGCGTGGGGCAGCGCCTGACCAGCTCCGGGCCCATGGGCACCTTCCACCACAACCCGCTGTTCCACGGTGACGACCTGGTGTTCCTCGCCGGCGGCTCGGGCGTGGCCCCGGCGCGCAGCATCCTGCTGGACCTGCTCGGGCGCGACCTGCCGCAGCGCTTCCACCTGGTCTACGTGAACAGCCATGTGGACGACGTGATCTTCGACCAGCAGCTGCGCGAGCTGGCCGCGCACCATGAAAACGTCCGCCTCACCGAAGTGATCTCGCGGCCGCCCGCCGGCTATCAGGGCCTCGCCGGCCGCCTGACCCGCGAGCTGCTGCAGGCGCAACTGGGCGCTGTCGACGGCAAGATGTTCTACATCTGCGGCCCCACCCCCTTCAACGAAAGCTGCGTCGCGCTGCTCACCGAGCTGGGCGTGCCCCGTCGGCGCATCCGCGTCGAGGCCAACGGCGCGCCCAAGTCCCCGGACCAGCAACCGGGCTGGCCCGCAGGCGTGGCGCTGGAAGACGAGGTGCAGGTCACCGTGCGCGGCCGTGGCAGCTTCCGCAGCCAGGTCGGCGAGCCGCTGCTCAATGCCCTGGAACGCAACGGCTACTTCGCCGAGAACGCCTGCCGCTCCGGCGAATGCAGCCTGTGCCGGGTCAAGCTGCTCTCCGGCCCGGTGTTCAACCCCCAGGAAGCGCACCTGCGCAAATCCGACCGTGACTTCGGCTGGATCTATTCCTGCGTGGCCTTCCCCACCGGCGATATCGAAGTCCTGCTCTAGGCGGGCACCGGCACCACCGCATCACCCATAACAACAACAGGAGACAAGGGATGACCACTGCACGCCGCTGGGAACAGCACTATCCACCGCAGCTGCGGGGCTACCGGCTCGGCGCCGAGGCGCTGTCCGGCAACCTCGCCGACTGCGCCCGTGACGGCGCCGAGCGTCATGGCGACGCACCGGCCTTCACCCAGGTGATGCCCAACGGGTTGCATGCCGACCTGTCCTTCACGGAGGTGGAGGCGCTGTCCAGTGCCTTCGCCGCCTACCTGGTGCACGCGTGCGGTTTGCAGCCGGGCGAGGTGGTGGCCCTGCAATTGCCCAACTGCCTGCATTACCCCGTCGCGGTCCTCGGCGCCTGGAAGGCCGGCCTGGTGGTCACCAACGTCAACCCGCTGTACACCGAGCGCGAGCTGGATGCGCAGCTGACCGACAGCGGCGCCAGGCTGCTGGTAGCCTGCGACCTGTTTGCCAAGCGTGCCCAGCAGGTGGTCGCCCGGCACGGCATCGCCCTGGTGCTCGCCAGCCTCAGCGACTTCTTCCCCGAGCCGGTGGCCAGCGCCATCCAGCAAAAGCTCGAAGCACAGGCCGGCGGTGACCTCACGCCCGAGGTGGGCTTCCAGCGCTTCACCCAGGCCCTGGACATCGGCCGGCAAGCGGCACCGCTGGACCCGCTTCACCACGACGTCGCCCTCTACCAGTACACCGGCGGCACCACGGGCCGCAGCAAGGGCGCGGTGCTGACCCACGCCAACCTCAAGGCGGTGCTGCGCATGGCCGAGGACTACCTCAAGGGCTTCGATGCCGAGATCGAGCCGGGCGAGGCCATCGTCACCCTGCCGCCGCTCTATCACATCTTCGCCTTCAACTTTAATTTCCTGCTGTTCTTCGGCCGTGGCGCACGCAACCTGCTGGTGCCCAGCCCACGGCCGCTGAGCAACGCCCAGCCGGCGTTCGAGCGCTTCCCGGTGCGCTGGATGACGGGTGTGGACACCCTCTACGCCGGCCTGCTGGCCGAGCCCTGGTTCCAGGCCAGGCCGCCCGCGCTCAAGCTCGCCGTCTCTGGCGGCACCTCCCTGCGCCCGGTCACCGGCGAGCGCTGGCGTGCCGCCGTGGGGCAGATACTCGAAGGCTACGGCCTCACCGAAAGCAGCTGCTTCGTGGCCTTCAACCCGCTCGGCCCGAAAGAGCGCCCCGGCACCGTCGGCCTGCCTTTGCCGGGCAGCGACGTGCGCATCGCCGACGCCGAGGGCCGCGAGCTGGCACCCGGCACCCCCGGCGAACTGCTGGTGCGCGGGCCGCACATCATCGAGCGCTACCTCAATCGCCCGGAGGAGAGCCACGAGGCCTTCGTCGACGGCTGGTTCCGCACCGGCGACATCGCGGTGATGGACGAGGACGGCTACCTCCGCATCGTCGACCGCAAGAAGGACATGGTCCTGGTCAGCGGCTTCAACGTGTACCCCAACGAGGTGGAAGCGGTGATCGCCGAACACCCGGACGTCAGCGAAGTGGCGGTGATCGGCGTGCCCGACGACACCACCGGCGAAGCCCTCTGCGCCTTCGTCGCCCTGCATGAACCGGGGCTCGACGGCGAGGCGATCATCCGTCACTGTCGCGAGCGGCTCACCGCCTACAAGGTGCCCAAGCGCATCGAATTCCGCGAACAGCTGCCCAAGTCGCCCATCGGCAAGATCCTCCGGGCACAGCTGCGCACGTGACTCAACCCATGGCGGGTCCAACCGGCCCGCCCTCCAACCCAAGGACGTTCGATGTCGACCTGGTTAACCGCCCTGCTTCCGCTCGCCGCCACCGGCCTGGGCTTCCATTACCTGCGCACGGCAGCGCGCAAGCCGCAGCTGATCTACCAGCGCAACCCCGACAACGACGCCCTCATCCAGCAGGTGCCGCGCCTCACCCGGCGCTTCTGGGCCACGCCCTGGCTGTTCAACGGTCACCTGCAACTGCTCGGCCTGGGCCTGAAGAAGGTCTTCTCCCCCGCCCTGCGCTATGACCGCGTCGATACCCTGCTCATGGCCGACGGCGGCACCACCGCCCTGCACTGGCTCGGCACCGACCTGCCGCCGGAAGTGCCCACACTGGTGGTGCTGCACACCATCACCGGCTCGCCCCACAGCATGCGCGGCTTCGTCCGCGACCTGCAGCGGCTCACCGGTTGGCGCGTGGTGTTCTGCCAGCGCCGTGGCCATGGCGACCTGTCGCTGACCAGCCCGCGCTTCAACACCATGGGCGACACCGCCGATCTGCGCCAGCAGCTGCGCCAGATCAGCGAGCGCTACCCGCAGTCCGCGCTCTATGCGGCGGGCATCTCCGCCGGCACCGGCCTCCTCGTCCGCTACCTCGGTGAACAGGGCGACGACACGCTGCTGCAGGGCGCCTTCGCCTACTGCCCGGGCTATGACATACGCGTGGCCTTCGCCCGCTCCCGCGCGCCCTACACCCGGTTGATGGCGCGCAAGCTGGTACGCCAGTTCGTCACCCCCAACCGCCAGGCCCTGGCCCACCTGCCCAGCCTCGCCGCCCTGGAAGGCGCGCAGAGCCTGGACGAATTCCACCGGCATCTCTACGAATGCGCGGGCTACCCCAGCCAGCAGGCCTTTTTCGATAACTGCAACCCGATCACGGTGATGGACCGCATCACCGTGCCGCTGCTGGTGCTCAACGCCGAGGACGATCCCGTCTGCGTGCTCGGCAACGTGCGCGACCACCAGCAGGCCATGGCGCGTATGCCCCGCACGCTGCTCGCCGTCACCACGCGCGGCAGCCACTGCGCCTACCTGGCCGGCCTCACCGCGCGCTCCTGGGCCCATCACCTGGCGGCCGACTTCCTCCGCGCGCTGCACGGGCAGGCCGGACGCTAGTTCCGAATCGAATCAATCGCCGATCTTTTATTCCGCCAAGAGATATCAATAGCGCTGAACGATATTGGTATATACCAGGGCGCCACCCGTTAAATCCGCCCCCACAGGCCCAGTGGGCAATGCGGAGCACGATGGATGATCGCTGTACGGGTGATGCTGGAATATTTTCATCCCTGGCCGAATTCGGCGGGTTTCTATGTGGCACGGGAACGCGGCTGGTACCGCGACGCCGGGCTCGATGTGCAGTTGCAGGTACCGGACCCCTATCGCGGCGACACCCTCGAACACCTGCTGCAAGGCGCCGCCGATGTCGGTGTGTTCCCCAGCAATCGCCTGCTGGTGCGCCGCGCCCTCGGCCAGCCGCTGCTGGGCGTGGCGGCCATCAACCATGCCGGCCTGGAATCCATCCAGACCCTGACCGACTTCGGCATCCAGCGCCCCCGTGACCTGGCCGGCAAACGCCTGGCGCTCAACCCCACCCCGCGCGGCCTGGCCATGGTGCGCCACCTGGTGGCCGCCGACGGTGGCGACCCGGACGCGGTGATCATCGTCGACAGCCAGGTGCGCGAACTGCGTCCCGAGCAGCTGGCCGCCGGTATCGCCGACGCCAGCTTCGGCGGCTACTGGGCCTGGGAAGCGCTGATGGACAGTCCCATCCCCGCCGAGCGTCGCGTGGTCTGGCCGGTGGACGCGATCGGCGCGCCGCGCTACCACAGCTACCTGCTCGGCGGCCGCCAGGACTGGTTCGAGCACCACCCCGACAGCGCCCGCGCCTTCCTCGCCGCCACCGAGCGCGGCTTCCGTGCCGTGGCGACCGACCCGCAAAGCGCCCTGCCCGCCTACGAGGCGGCCATCCCCTACTTCCCCACCGAGCTGCTCAGCCAGTCCCTGGAGCGCATCGCCCCCACCTGGCTGCACGCCGGCCGCTGGGGCCAGCAACGGGAAGAACTGCTCGCCCCCTACGCCCACTGGCTGCACAGCCACGGCGTGCTCGCCGACGCAGATGCCTGGCGCGGCGCTACCAGCAACCAGTACCTGACGGAGCAACGGCCGTGACCCAGCCGATACGCATCGCCCACGGCATGGGCGCGCAGCCGGTGGAGGCCGACTGGCCCGCCCTGCAGCAAGGGGATGTG
Organism: Pseudomonas sp. PDM13; assembly: GCF_025685765.1. Taxonomy (NCBI): domain Bacteria; kingdom Pseudomonadati; phylum Pseudomonadota; class Gammaproteobacteria; order Pseudomonadales; family Pseudomonadaceae; genus Pseudomonas; species Pseudomonas sp. PDM13. The sequence goes on from NZ_JAOTQU010000007.1 coordinate 146,116, forward strand.
GAGCAGGTGCTGCAGCGCTTCCCGCAGCTGGGCGCCGTGCAGCAGCTCGGCTGGCACAGCCCCCGGCCCTTCTCGGCCGCCGCCCAGGTGCACACCGATCACGGCGAGGTGTTCGTCAAGCGCCACCACCGCAGCGTGCGCGAGCCGGCCTGGCTGGAAGAAGAGCACCGCTTCGTCCGCTACCTGCAGGACCGGGGCGCACCGGTCACCCCGGCCCTGCGCGACCGCGACGGGCACAGCGCGCTGGCCCTGGGCGAGTGGACCTACGAGGTACTGCCCCGCGCCGCCGGTGACGACCTCTACCGCGAGGCCCTGTCCTGGACGCCCTTCCTCGACCGCCGCCACGCCCATTCGGCGGGCGCCGCCCTGGCCCGGCTGCACTGTGCCGCAGAAGGCTTCGACGCCGCCCCCCGGCAGGCGCCGGTGCTGGTAGCCAACCTGCGCTTGTTCAGCCAGCCCGACCCGCTGCGGGCCATCGAGCAGGCCCTGCCCGGGCAACCGGCCCTGGCCCGCTACCTGGCCGGGCACGACTGGCACTACGCGCTGAAAGAACTGCACCTGCCCTTCCACCGCCAACTGCTGCCGCTGCTGGCCGCACAACCAGCGCTCTGGACCCACAACGACTGGCACGCCTCCAACCTGCTGTGGCGTGGGCAAGGTGGCTCGGCGGAGGTTGAGAGCGTCCTTGATTTCGGCCTGAGCGACCGGACCTTCGCCCTGTTCGACCTGGCAACGGCATTGGAACGCAATTGCATTCCCTGGCTGGAACTGGATGATGGCGGCCGCGCAACGGCCGATCTCGATGCGGTCGACGCACTGCTGGCGGGCTATGCCAGCCAGCGCCCCCTCGGCCGCCACGACCTGCTCACGCTCAAGGCCCTGCTGCCCCTGGTGCACGCCGACTTCGCCCTCAACGAAGTCGACTACTTCGAGGGCATCGTCGGCTCGCGGGCCAGCGCAGACATCGCCTACCACGCGTTCCTGATCGGCCACGCCCGCTGGTTCCGCGACAGCGAGGGCGCCCGCTTGCTCGACCACCTCGAGCGGCTCGCCCGCACCCATAACAACTAGGAAGACCGCCATGCCCCCGCTTCACGCTGCCACCCTCGTCTCGCCCCAGGCCCTGCACCAGGCCCTGCACGCGCCCGGCCTGCTGCTGCTCGATGCCAGCGTGGAACTGGCCGCCGCGCAGTTCGACGGCGACTACCGGGTGGCCAGCGGGCACGCGGCCTGGCAGGCGGAACACATTCCCGGCGCCCGCCACGCCGACCTGCTGCATGACCTGGCGGACCCGGGCGCCGGCTTCAGCTTCGCCCTGCCAACGCCCTCGGCCTTGCAGGCGCCCCTGGCACGCCTGGGCCTCGGCGCCGCCCGGGAGATCGTGCTCTACGACCGCCACGACGGCTTCTGGGCCGCGCGCCTGTGGTGGATGCTGCGCAGCCTCGGCATCGCCGCCCGTGTGCTGGATGGTGGCCTCAAGGCCTGGCGGCACGCCGGCCTGCCCATCGCCTCGGGCGACGAACCCGCCGCCGTCGACACCGCGCCCCTGGCGCCGCTGCAGGCCCAGGCGGGCTTCTGGGCCAACCGGCAGGAGGTGCTCGCCGTAGTCGAGGGCCGCGCCCCCGGCACCCTGGTCTGCGCCCTCTCCGCCGGCCTGTTCGACGGCAGCGCGGTGACCCGCTACGCCCGTCGCGGGCGCATTCCGGGCAGCCTCAACAGCCCGGCCCGCAGCCTCTTCGACGAACAGGGCCGCTACCTGCCGCCCGCGGAACTGGCCCAGGCGCTGGGCGCCCCGCTGCTCGATGGCGGACAGCCGCTGATTCTTTATTGCGGCGGCGGCATCTCCGCCGCTGCCACCGCCCTGGCGCTGACCCTGCTGGGCCGCCAACAGGTCTCGATCTACGACGGCTCGCTGCAGGAATGGGCGGCCGATCCAGCCTTGCCAATGTCCACCGGAGCAGCTCCGGCCTGAGATTCAACCGCCTTCTTTCGTCTTTCAGCAGTAGGCACGCCAGCGCCGCCCGCCGGGCCCTCCCGTCGCGCGGCTCACTCAACAGCCGGCGTCCATCAAGGAGTTCGTTCATGATCCCTTCCCTGTTCCTGCAGCACCGCCACGGCTTTGCCCTGGCGCTCCTGGCCCTGTCACTCAGCCCGTCCCTGGCCCAGGCCGCAGACACCGTCACCCTGGACGCCGTCACCGTGCACGGCGACGAAGGCGACGGCTACCAGGCGAAAAGCGCCTCGGTGGGTGGCTTCGACGACGCCCCGCTGCTGGATACCCCCGCCTCCGTCTCGGTGTTCACCGAACAACTGATCAAGGACCGCCAGGCCAAGCTGCTCAGCGAGGTGCTGCGCAACGACGCCTCGGTCGGCGACAGCTACGCGCCCATCGGCTACTACGAGAACTTCGTCATCCGCGGCTTCTCCCTCAACGCCGCCAGCAGCTACAAGATCAACGGCCGCACCATCACCGGCGAGCAGAACGTCGCCCTGGAGAACAAGCAGCGGGTGGAGGTGCTCAAGGGCCTCTCCGGCTTGCAGAGCGGCGTGTCCGAGCCCGGCGGGCTGGTCAACTACGTCACCAAGCGCCCGGAAGACGTGCGCTCGGTGACCCTGGCCACCAACGAGGAAGGCGAGCGCTACATCGCCACCGACGTCGGCGCCTGGCTCGACGCCGAGCAGCGCTTCGGCCTGCGCGCCAACTTCGCCCACGAGGACATCCGCTCCTACGTCGACAATTCCGACGGCACCCGCGACTTCGTCTCCCTGGCCGCCGACTGGAACATCAGCGACGCCGCCCTGCTGCAGCTGGACGCCGAATACCAGACCCGCGAACAACGCTCGGTGCCCGGCTACCAGCTGCTTGGCGGCAACGTGGTGCCCAGCGGCATCGACCCCAGGGACCGCCTCGCCGACCAGAGCTGGTCCAAGCCCGTGGGCATCGACTCGCTCAACCTCACCGGGCGCTTCGAGTACCGCTTCAACGACGCCTGGACCGGCAGCCTCAGCGCCGCCCGCAGCCGCGTGGTGATCGACGACTACAGTTCCTTCGCCTGGGGCTGCTACGGCTCGGCCAGCTGCGCCAGCTCCGCCGTGCCCAACTACTTCAGCCCGGAAGGCGACTATGACGTCTACGACTTCCGCAACCCCGGCGACACCCGCCGTAACGACGAGCTGCAGGCAGCCCTCGCCGGCCGCTTCGACAGCGGCCCGTTCAGCCATGAGCTGACTGTCGGCACCAGCGCCTTCCGCCGCCTGCTGGACCGCCGCAAGTCCACCAACGAATGGGTCGGCACCGGCAACATCTACCAGCCCACGCCCGCCTTCGACCCCACCGACGTGCCCCTCGGCCACACCTACCGCCGCCTGGACAGCCGCCAGTACGGCCTGTTCGCCACCGACCGCGTGAGCTACGGCGAACACTGGCAGGCGGTGATCGGCGGGCGCCAGGTGCGCCTGGACGAAGAAGCCTTCGACAAGAACGGCGACACCACCCGCCACACCGAGCGCTGGGAGTTCCTGCCCAACGCCGCGCTGATCTACAAACCGCGCGCGGACATCTCCCTCTACGGCAGCTACAGCAAGGGCCTGTCCCTGGGCGGCGAAGCGCCCTGGTTCGCCACCAACGCCGACGAAATCCTCGCGCCCACCACCTCGCACCAGCTGGAGCTGGGCATCAAGCGCGACTGGCAGCGCCTCAGCCTCACCGCCGCGCTGTTCCAGATCACCAAGGCCTACCAGTATTCGCGCCCCAACGGCGACCAGACCTTCACCTACGTGCAGCAGGGCGAGCAGAAGAACGTCGGCCTGGAGCTTTCCGCCACCGGCTGGGTCACCGATCGCCTGCAGGTCTCGGCCAGCGCCGCGGCCATCCGCGCCCGGGTCGAAGGCACCGCCACCGCCGCCTACGAAGGCCACCAGGCGATCAACGTGCCCACCCTGCGCGCCAGCCTGCATGGCGACTACGCCATCCCCGGCGTGCCCGGCCTGGCCCTGCTCGGCGGCGTGCAATACAGCGGCAGCAAATACGCCAGCCAGGCCGGCAACGTGAAGGTGGACGACTACGCCGTGTTCGATATCGGCGGGCGCTACAGCCTGGCGATCGAGGGCTACGAAACCGTGCTGCGCCTGACCGTCGACAACCTCTTCGACAAGCGCTACTGGCGCGATGCCGGCGAATACATGGGCGACGGCTACCTGTTCCAGGGCGCCCCGCGTACCGCGCGGCTGTCCGCCACCGTCAACTTCTGAGGAGCCCGCCATGCGCATTCCCGCCCTGCCCTGCATCGCCCTGCTCGCCGCCCTGCTGGGCGGCTGCCAGCAGCACCCGCCGGCCAACGACCAGCTGGACGCCGTGCTCTGGACCCAGACCTCCATCGAGCACGACCTGCTGTTCCGCCAGGTCTACGCCAACGCCACCCGCCAGCTGGACAGGGCCCTGGCCGACCCCGCCTGGGACGCCCTCGCCGGCACCCCGCGCAACCTCCAGGGGCTGCCACCGGCGCTGATCGTCGACATCGACGAGACCCTGCTCGACAACGTGCCGCTGAACGCCCGCGCCATCCTCGCCGACGCCCCCTACGACTACGCCCAGTGGTACCAGTGGGTGGACCGTGCCGAAGCCCCGGCGCTGCCCGGCGCCGTGGCCTTCATGCAGGCAGCGGCCCAGCGCGGCATCACCCCCTACTACCTGACCAACCGCGAGCCCGGGCAGGAGCAGGCCACCCTGGCCAACCTCCGGCGCGCCGGCTTCCCCATCGACGGCACCGCGCAGATCCTCACCGCCGGCACCGCCATCGGCGGCTGCGCCGACGCGGGTTCGGACAAGACCTGCCGGCGCAACTGGGTCGGCAGCCAGGCCCGCGTACTGATGCTGGTGGGCGACAGCTTCGGCGACTTCATCAGCGCCAAGGGCAGCCAGGCCGAGCAGCAGCAAGCCGCCGCGCCCTACCTCGGTTGGCTCGGCGAGCGCTGGTTCCTGCTGCCCAACCCCACCTACGGCCATTGGTACAGCGCCCCCTACCAGGGCCGCGAAGACCTGCCGGATGCCCAGAAGCGCGCCCTCAAGCACCAGGCGCTGAAACCGCAGTACTGAACCCGCCGAGGCCATCGCCATGTCAACGCTGGAAATCGTCGCCGTGCTCATCAACATCCTCGGCGTCTGGCTCACCGCCCAACGCATCCGCTGGTGCTGGCCGGTGAGCGTCGTCGCGGTGCTGCTCTACGCCTGGATCTTCTTCGGCGTGAAGCTCTACTCCGACATGCTCCTGCAACTGGTCTTCGCCCTGCTGCAGGGCTACGGCTGGTGGCGCTGGAGCAGCGGCCAGAGCGTGGCCGGCAAGGTCCGCGTGGAGCGCCTGCCGCCGCGTGTGGCCCTGGTCAGCCTGTTGGCCGGCCTGCTCGGCGCGGTGCTGCTGGGCAGCCTGATGCACCACTTCACCGACGCGGCGGTACCCTGGGTCGACGCCCTGCTCACCGCCTTCAGCCTGGTGGCCAGCTTCTGGGCCGCGCGCAAGTACCTGGCCAGCTGGGGTCTGTGGATCGTGCTGGATATCGCCTACGTCGGCCTGTTCCTCTACAAGGACCTGCAGCTCACCGCGGCGCTCTATGCCGGTTTCGTGATCCTCGCCGCCTACGGCCTGCACGCCTGGCGCAAGGACCTGGACGCCCAGGACCGCGCCCTGCCCCAGGCCGCCGGGGCCACCTCGTGAACCTCAACCCGGCGCGCCCCTCGTTCGTCAGCGAATCCCTGCCCCCGGGCGCCTGGCGCGCCTCGCTGCCGCACTACCTGCGCATCCGCGACCAGCTGGTGGCCGACCTCGCCGCCGGCCTTCTTCCCGGCGACAGCAAGCTGCCGGCGGAGCGCGAGCTGGCCGAGCGCTTCGCCTGCACCCGCGTCACCCTGCGCCAGGCCCTGCAGCTGCTGGAGCGCGACGGCCTGATCTACCGGCAGAACCGCCGTGGCTGGTACGTCAGCCCGCCGCGCATCCGCTACGACCCCACCGGCATCATCGGCTTCATGGAATACGTCGCCCGCCAGGGCCGCACACCGCGCACCGAATGCTTGCACGCCGAGCGCCGCCCGGCCGGTGCCTGGCTGGCCAAGCGCATGGGCCTGGAGCACCCCGAGGAGCCGGTGTTCGTCCTCCAGCGGCGGCGCTGGGTCGACCAGCGCCCGGTGCTGCTGGAATGCAACGTGGTGCTGGTGGACTGGTGCCCGGAGTTGCTCTCCGCCGACCTCAACACCTCGCTGACCACCCTGCTGCGCGAGCGCTTCGGCCGGGTGCAATCACGCAGTGAACTGCTGATGCACGCCGAAACCATGAACGAGGCCCAGGCCGGCCTGCTGCAGGTCTCCCCGGGCTCCAGCAGCTTCTACCTGGAACGGCTCAACTTCGGCGAGCAGGGCCAACCGGTGGAGTTCGACCAGGAGTTCTGGCGCCCGGACGCCCTCGCCGTGGTGCTGGAAACCCACTACCCGGGGGAGCCGGCGCAGCCATGAGCCCGCTCGATAACGCTGCCGCCCTGGCCCGACAGCCTGCCGGTGATGGACGATTTCAGCCGAAAGACGGCATCGGCCCCAGGGAATGCAGAATCCAGGCGACTGCCGCCACGCCCGCCAGTACCACCAGCGCCATGCTGATCAGCAGCCACTTCAGCACCTTCATCCCTCTCGACGGCTTGGGGCGCAGCAGCACGACATCCGCTGCCGGGGCGCAGCGCTGGCACGGACGGTTGGGCTCGAAGAGCAGGAACCCGCATTGCTCACAGACTTTCATCGCTCGCTCGACCTGGCGTGGAAGGTAATGCCCAAAGGGCCCCGGCCATGATGCCCGCAGACAGCCCCGGGTGACCGAGCCGATGGTCACAGACCCAGGCTTTGTCGCCACACAAAAACCGCACCTGCCCTTGCCCATCGCCCCACCCTTGCCCGATGCTTCCGCCTCCCGCACATCGCCGGGCTGATAAGGACATCGAGCACACCATGACGGACCGCGAACGACTCCACCGGGATGGCTACGCCCTGCTGCGCCAGGCGATCCCCACCGGCTGGCTGGACGAGCTGCGCGCCCTGTTCGACGCCGGGGTCAAGCCTTCAGAGCAATGGCCGGTGCCCCGTGGCCGGGACTGGCGCCATTCGCTGCTGGACCTGGAGCCCCGGGTCCAGGCCCTGTGCCGCCTGCCACCGGTGCTGGCGGCGGTGGGCGAACTGATTGGCGAGCGCTTCTTCCTCGCCCAGGTGGAAGGCCGCGAGCCCCTGGCCGGCGGCGGCTACCAGCAACTGCACCGCGACCTCTCGACACAGCGTCCCGGCGACACCATCAACGCCCTGGCCTACCTCGACGACTACGGCCCCGACAACGGCGCAACGCGCATCGTCCCCGGCAGCCACCGCCCGGCGGCGGGAGAACCGCCGCTCGACGTCAATGACGAATCCCGCACCCTGCAGCTCTCCGGCAACGCAGGGGACATCCTGGTGTTCGATGCCGACCTGGTGCACGCCGGCAGCCTCAATGCCCTCGGCGGCCGCCGCCGCACCCTGCTGATCGGCTATTGCGCCGAACCCCTCTACGCCTCGTACCTGGACACACGGCAGCTGCGCGGCATCCGCATGGACGCCCAGGAGCGCTTCGATCCCATGGGGTAGCGCCGAGCGTGGCGTGATGGGTTTCGCTTCGCTCTACGCCATCCTACGGAGCCGCCAGTTCCCGCTTGTCTTACCGAATATCAATGCGCACATCGTAGGGGCAAGCCGAGCGAAGACGTTGGAGCGGCCGCCAAACGCCCCTTCCCAAGAGGCCGAGCGAATCGTCGTGGAAGGGGTTGAGCGACATGGATGTCGCGAGAGCCGCGATGGGCCAGGGATGGCCCTTCGCGGCGTGCCCCTGGAACGATGATGGAGCGAGGGAAGTCTGGCGAAGCCAGACCCGTATGGAGGGGCAAGCCCTTTTGGTTCCTTTTCTGGCGATTGAGAAAAGGGACTCGCCCGGGGGGGCGAAACCAGAAGCATCAGCGGAGTAGGCAATCAGCTGGGCTCAGTCGCTAGCAACACTCAATTCAAACGCGGCCACGTCCTTCGGCACCATTTTCGCGACGCACTGTCGTACCTCAGCGGCCTCAGTCGTGCAATCGAGCGCTGATTCCCCCACCTGAGGACCTTCCCATGCCAGGCCATTGCCACCGTTCGCTGTCGCTCGTTTTCGCCCTTGCCGCCCCGCTGGCCGCCGATGCGCTGGAGCTGCGCGTCAACACCTTCGCCGATGAAGACGACGGCCAGTGCACCCAGGCCCATTGCTCCCTGCGCGAGGCCATCTCCACTGCCAATGCCACGCCGGGGGAGACCGTCATCCTCCTCGGCGCCGGCGATTACCTGCTACAGAAGGCCAACCCCGACCCGGCTGGCAACTGGCCCGTGGACGAGGACGCCAATGCCATCGGCGACTTCGACGTGCATGGCCAGGTCAGCCTGGTCGGCCGGGGCGCGGCGGTGACCCGCCTCAACGCCAACCGCCTGGACCGCCTGTTCCACGTGCACGCCGGGGCCCAGCTGAAGCTGCGCAACCTCGGCCTCACCGGTGGCCAGCAGATCTACGACGGCGGCGCCCTGCTCAATTACGGCCAGGTGCAACTCAACCAGGTGGAGCTGGTGGACAACCGCGTGTTCGTCTACATGCCCTACCCGGCCACACAGGCCGGCAACGGCGGCGCCATCGCCAACTTCGGCGTGCTGGAGGTGCACCGCTCGACCTTCCGCGACAACCGCAACTTCGGTGAGGAAGCCCAGAGCGCCGGCAAGGGCGGCGCCCTGTACAACGAGGGCACGCTCACCGTCCGCGACAGCCTGTTCAACGCCAACCGGGCGTCCGACTACGGCGAATGGGGCATGGGCGGCGGGCTCTACAACCAGGGCTCGGCGGACATCGCCCGCACCACCTTCCAGGCCAACGAGGTGCTCAGGAGCGGCTACGGCGCGGCCATCGCCAATGCCGGGCAACTGCGCCTGGCCAACAGCACCCTCAGCGGCAACCGCAGCATCGAGCGGGGCGCCTTCGAGAACGGCCACCCCTTCCTGCCGCAGCTGTCCGCCCAGTCCCACGCCGAACTGCTGCACGTGACCATCGCCGGCAACGACGGCTGGGGCGTCACCAACCGGGGCGACCTGCTGCTGCGCAACAGCATCGTCGCCGGCAACCGCGCCACGGAGTTCGATGAGGTGCGCAACTGCCAGAGCCTGCCGGGCGCCGTCGACTTCCGCGCCCGCGGCCTGCTGCTGGGAACGGACGGCAGCACCTGCCTGGCGGAGAACTACATCGCCGACGAGGCGACCTTCACCCACCACCTGTTCCCCCTGCAGCAAAACAACGGCGCCTGGGTGCACCCGCTGCGGCGCACCAGCGCCGCCATCGACGCCGGCGTGGGCAACTGCTCCAGCCACGACCAGCGCGGGCTCGACCGCCAGCGCGACGGCAACGGCGACGGCCTGGTCAACTGCGACCTCGGCGCCTTCGAGCGCGCCTATCCCTGACTAGCGCTGCGCCTGGCGCGCCTGCAGGTAGGCGAGGATCGCCGGGGCGTCGCCAGCGAACTCGATGCGCGCGCCCTTGGCCTCGCGCTGGTAGGCGTACATCGGGTCGTAGTACTCGCGCAGCAGCCCTTCGATCCAGCCGCGGTGCAGCTCCACCGCGCCGCTGCGGCGCTGCTCGTCGAGGGCCTCCTGCATCACCGCGCGCAGGCGCTGGTAGCGTTCGCCGCCGAGACGCTTCTGGATGTTGTCCATGCTCTGCAGCAGGCGCTCGGCGAAGCGCTCGAAGCCCTGCTCCTCGCCCTGCACGATGCGGAACTCGGCGGCCAGGTCGGTCACGTAGTCCTTGAGTATCCGCTCGATGCGCCCTTCCAGGCTGTCCTCCAGCCACACCAGCGGGAAGCGCTGCAGGCCCTGGTGCAGCGACAGCGGCAACGAGCAGGCGCCGATCATGCGGCTCTCGTCCTCCAGCACGAACTGCTGCTGCCCACGGGCGCGGCGCTTGAGCAGGTCGACGGCGATGCGGTTCTCGAAATCGATCTGCGAAGGCTGCCCCGTGGCGCGCTTGCCGAAGCTGGAGCCCCGGTGGTTGGCATGCCCCTCGAGGTCGACGCTGTTGGCCAGCGCCGCCACCACTTCGGTCTTGCCGGTGCCGGTCATGCCGCCGACGATGACGAAATCGCACTCCGCGACCGCGGCATCGAGGGTCTCGATGAGGAAGGTACGCATCGCCTTGTAGCCGCCGATCACCCGCGGGTAATCGATGCCCGCCTCCTTCAGCCACTGCTGCACGATCTGCGAGCGCAGGCCGCCACGGAAGCAGTAGAGGTAACCCTCGGGGTGGGCCCTGGCGAAGGCCGCCCAGGCCTCCACCCGCTCCGCCTTGACCTTGCCGGAGACCAACTGGTGGCCCAGCTCGATGGCGGCCTGCTGGCCCTTCTGCTTGTAGCAGGTGCCGACCTTCTGCCGCTCGATGTCGGTCATCAGCGGCAGGCTTTCGGTATTGGGGAAGGCGCCCTTGGTGTATTCCACCGGGGCGCGCATATCCATCATGGGAACGTCGTTGAGGAAGAGCTCGCGGTAGTCGGTGGCGTTGTTGCGCATCACAGCACCTCTACCGCGTGGCGCTGTCGCTCGATCAGTTGGCCGATGGGCGCCAGCGCCAGCCGCAGCTCGGCCGCCACGGCGAGGAACTCCGCCTCGCCCTCCGGGCTCACCGCAACCAGCAGGCCGCCGCTGGTCTGCGGGTCGCACAGCAGGTCGCGCTGGGCGTCGGTGATCGGCGCGATGTGCTCGCCGTAGCTGTCGAAGTTGCGCAGGGTGCCGCCGGGTACGCAGCCTTCGGCCAGGTAGTGCTCGACACCCGGCAGGCGCGGCACGCTGGCGTAATCCAGCTGCGCAGTCACGCCGGCGCCGTCGGCCATCTCCACCAGGTGGCCGAGCAGGCCGAAGCCGGTGACATCGGTCATCGCCTGCACGCCGGCCAGCTTGCCGAAGCGGCTGCCGGGCTTGTTCAGGGTGCACATCCAGTCGCGGGCCAGGCCCACGTCTTCGGCGCGCAACTTGGCCTTCTTCTCGGCGGTGGTGAGGATGCCGATGCCCAGCGGCTTGGTCAGGTAGAGCTTGCAACCGGGGCTGGCGGTGTCGTTGCGCTTCATGTGGCGTTTCTCCACCACACCGGTGACGGCCAGGCCGAAGATCGGTTCCGGCGCATCGATCGAATGGCCGCCGGCCAGGGGGATGCCGGCGGCGTCGCACACCGCGCGACCGCCGCGGATCACCTCGCGGGCCACTTCCGGCGGCAGCAGGTTCACCGGCCAGCCGAGGATGGCGATGGCCATCAGCGGGTCGCCGCCCATGGCGTAGATGTCGCTAATGGCGTTGGTGGCGGCGATGCGGCCGAAGTCGAAGGGGTCGTCGACGATGGGCATGAAGAAATCGGTGGTGGAGACCACGCCGCGCTCGTCGTCCAGGGCGTACACCGCCGCGTCGTCACGCGAGGCGTTGCCGACCCACAGGCGCGGGTCGAGGTTCTGCGCGCCGCTGCCGGCGAGGATCACCTCCAGCACCTTGGGGGAGATCTTGCAGCCGCAACCGGCGCCATGGCTGTACTGGGTCAAACGGATCGGCTCGCTCATCACACACCTCGCAACTCTGATGGCGGCGGATTCTAGCAAAGCTGGCGTTTGCGCCTCCCATCCCTATAATCGCCGCCGATTCGTCTACCCTCAGCAAGCGCGCCCGACGCGCGACCGCTGCGCACCTTTTCCGCTATTGAACCGGAGAATCCCCATGCTCAAGCGCATCCTGGCCGCCACCGCCGGCCTCACCCTGTCCCTGTCCATGCTGGCCACCCAGGCCGCCGAGGTGCTGAAGGTCAGCGCCATCCCCGACGAGGCCCCCACCGAGCTGCTGCGCAAGTTCAAGCCGCTGGGCGCCTACCTGGAGAAGGAGCTGGGCATGCCGGTGCAGTTCGTCCCGGTGGCCGACTACCCGGCGGTGGTCGAGGCGCTGGCCACCGACCGCCTGGACCTGGCCTGGCTGGGCGGTTTCACCTTCGTCCAGGTGCGCCTGAAGACCGGCAACGCCATCCCCCTGGTGCAGCGCGAGCAGGACGCCCAGTTCACCAGCAAGTTCATCACCGCCGACCCTTCGGTGAAGTCCCTGGCCGACCTCAAGGGCAAGACCTTCGCCTTCGGCTCCATCTCTTCCACCTCCGGCAGCCTGATGCCGCGCTACTTCATGCTCAAGGACGGCATCAAGCCGGAGGGCTACTTCAGCCGCATCGGCTATTCCGGCGCCCATGACGCCACCGCCGCCTGGGTGCAGGCCGGCAAGGTGGACGGCGGCGTGCTCAATGCCAGCGTCTGGGACAAGCTGGTCGCCGCCGGCAAGGTCGACACCAGCAAGGTGCGCGTGTTCGCCACCACTCCGGCCTACTACGACTACAACTGGACCGTGCGCGGCACCCTCGACCCGGCGCTGGCCGAGAAGATCAAGAAGGCCTTCCTCGCCCTCGACCCGGCCAACTCCGAGCACAAGGCCATCCTCGACCTGCAGGCCGCCAGCCGCTTCATCGAGACCCAGCCGGACAACTACAAAGGCATCGAGGAAGCCGCCCGGGCCGCCGACCTGCTGAAATGAGCCTGCGCCTCACCGACGCCGGCCTGCGACACGGCACCGGCGTCCAGGCCCTGTGCGGCGTCGACCTGGCCATCGCCACCGGCGAGCGGGTCGCCGTCATCGGCCCGTCCGGCGCCGGCAAATCCAGCCTGCTGTCCCTGCTGGCCGGCGCCATGCGCCCCAGCTCGGGCGAGGTGGAGCTGCTCGGCGAACGCCCTTGGGCCTGCTCCGCCACAGCCCGGCAACGCCTGCGCGCACGCATCGGCCTGATCCACCAGGCACCGCCCCTGCCGCCCCGGCAACGGGTGGTCACCGCCGTGCTGGCCGGCAAGCTCGGCCAGTGGGGGCTGGGCCGCGCCCTGCTCAACCTGCTGCACCCGCTGGATGTCCCGGGCGCCCGTGCCGTGCTCGCCCGGCTGGACCTGGCCGACAAGCTGTTCGCCCAGTGCCAGCAGCTCTCCGGCGGCCAGCTGCAACGGGTCGGCATCGCCCGCGCGCTATACCAGGACCCGCAGCTGCTGCTCGCCGACGAACCGGTCTCGGCGATGGACCCGGTGCTCGCCGACCACACCCTCAGCGTGCTCTGCCGCCACGCCAGCGCCCAGGGCGTGACCCTGGTGGCCAGCCTCCACGCGGTGGACCTGGCCCTGGCGCACTTCCCGCGCATCATCGGCGTACGCGAGGGCCGCATCGCCTTCGACCGCCCCGCCGCCGAGGTCGACCAGGCCCTGCTCGACGCGCTCTACGCCAACGAACAGCTGGCCTCGCCGCAGCCGCCATCGGCGACGCTGCCCCTGCAGATCCCCCGATGCTGAGCCGCGACACCCGCGACCCCGCCGCCCTGCCCCGCCTGCTGCTGACGCTGCTGGCCGTCGCGCTGCTGTGGCCCGGCATCCGCCTGGCCGAGCTCGACCCGGGCGTGCTGCTGCAGGCCGATAGCCAGAGCGAGATGGGCCGCTTCGTCGCCGGCTTCTGGCCGCCGGCGCATACATCCGACTTCCTCGCCCTGCTGCTGGACGCCACCCTGCAGACCCTGGCCATCGCCACCGCCGGCATGGCCCTGGCGCTGCTGGTGGCGGTGCCCGCCGGCCTCGCCGCCAGCCGCGCCCTGTCGCTCTCCGCCGCCTCCCGTGGTGGGCGCCCGAGCGCCCTCGGCCAGGCCCTGCGCTGGCCCATCCGCGGGCTGCTGATCGTCCTGCGCAGCGTGCCGGAAATCGTCTGGGCGCTGCTCTTCGTCCGCGCCGTCGGCCTCGGCCCCACTGCGGGCGTGCTGGCCATCGCCATCACCTACGCCGGCATGCTCGGCAAGGTCTATGCGGAAATCCTCGAATCGGTGGACCAGCGCCCCATGCACGCTCTGCTGCAGGCCGGCAGCGGCCGCCTGGGCGCCTTCGTCTACGGCCTGCTGCCCAACGCCGCCGCCGAGCTGACCTCCTACACCGTGTACCGCTGGGAATGCGCCATCCGCGCCTCGGTGGTGATGGGCTTCGTCGGCGCCGGCGGCCTGGGCCAGCAGATCGACCTGTCGTTGCGCATGTTCGCTGGCGGCGAGGTGGCCAGCATGCTGCTGACCTTCTTCCTCCTGGTGCTGCTCGCCGACCAGCTCAGCCGCGTGCTGCGCGGGAGGCTGGCATGAAGCGCCTGGCCAATGCCGCCCTGCTGCTGGCGGCCCTCGCCGCTGTCGTCGCCTCCTTCCTCTACCTGGGGCTGGACCTGCTCGCCCTCACCGAGGTCGGCAACCTCAAGCAGATGGGCGCCTACGCCGCGCGCTTCCTGCAGCCGGACCTGAGCGGCGCGCACCTGCAGGCCATCGCCCACGGCGCCCTGGAAACCCTCGCCATGTCGGCCCTCGGCACCCTGCTGGCGGCCCTCCTCGGGCTGCTCCTGGCACTGCCCGCCGCCGGGCGCTTCGGCAAGCCCCTGCAGGCCCTCACCCGCCTACTGCTCAATGGCCTGCGCGCCATCCCCGAGCTGGTCTGGGCCGCGCTGATGGTGCTCGCCGCCGGCCTCGGCCCCAACGCCGGCACCCTGGCCCTGGCCCTGCACACCGCCGGCGTGCTCGGCCGCCTGTTCGCCGAAGCCCTGGAGAACACCCCCACGGCCCCGGCCGAGGCCATCCGCCAACAGGGCGGCGGGCAGGTGGCCGCCTTCTGCTACGGCACCCTGCCCAACCTCTGGCCGCAGCTGCTGGCCTACTCGCTGTACCGCTGGGAGAACAACATCCGCATGGCCAGCGTGCTCGGTTTCGTCGGCGCCGGCGGCCTGGGGCAGATGCTCTACGTCAGCCTCAGCCTGTTCCAGGAAGCCCAGGCCAGCAGCGTGATCCTCGCCATGCTGGCGTTGGTGTTCGCCGTCGACGCCCTCAGCGGCTGGACGCGCCAGCGCTGGGTGCGCGCCTAGAACGGCAGCACACCGCAGTGCCTCCAGGGCGCTCGGACGGAGCACAAAAGCCAACGCGAGCGATGCTTCGTAGGATGGGTAGAGCTCCGCGAACCCCATCAAGCGGAGCCACAGGCGCGCACCACGCCACGTTGGGCCTCGCTGCGCTCGGCGCCAACCTACGGGGCGACGAACGCCGAGGGCGCCACGCCTTCCCATTGCTTGAAGGCACGCCGGAAGTTGGCCACGTCGCTGTAGCCCAGCACCTGGGCGATTTCCTCCACCGTCAGCCGCCCGGCGCGAAGGTGCTCGATAGCCAGCACGTGGCGGACTTCCTTGAGGATCTGCTTGTAGCTGGTGCCTTCCGCGAGCAGGCGGCGGTGCAGCGTGCGGGGCGTCATGTAGAGCAGGCGCGCAATGGTGACGAGACTGGGGAAGGCGTTCTGCCGTTCGAGAATGAGCCGGCGCACCCGCGCCCCCAGGGAGCTCTTCTCCCCCAGCTTCTTCAGCTCGCGCTGGCAGATCAGCTCCGCCTCGCGGAAGGCGAAAGGGTCCGCCATGCGCAGCGGCGTATCCAGCATCGCCGTGTCGAAGGTGAAGCCGGCCCAGGGCTGCGCATAGTCCACCGGGCAGCCGAACAGCTGCTCGGCCAGTGCCGCGTAGGTGGGCTGCGGGGCCGGGAAGCTGATGCGGCTGGCCGAGCGCCCGGCCGGGGTGATGGCATCGAAGATGTTCTTCACCGCCAGCATCACCGCTTCCATTACCGTCTGCTCCACCTCGCCAAGCGGGTACTCGGCCACGAAGCGCAGGTGCTCCCGGGCCTGGGTTGGCTCCCCGTCGAGCTGCACCCGGGCCAGGGTGGTGCGCACCGCCAGGTAGCGCTCCAGCAGCTGGATGACCTGGCGCAGGGAGCCGCCCTGCAGCGCGGCGAAACCGAGAACGCCGTGGGTGCCGACACCCAGCCGCTCGCCGATCAGCAGCCCCAGCGCCGGCTCGCCGCTGAGCCGCAACGCCTGCTGCATCAGCGGCCCGAACAGCTCGATACCGGGCTGGTACTCCGGGTCGTCCAGCAGAGCGGGGGCGACGCCGCAATCGGCCAGCCAATCGCCCGGGGCCACGCCCATCACCCGCAGCTGTTCCGCGACCTGTCGCAGGTACTGCACGGGGAGTCGGAAGTCAGGCATGGGCGCCTCTGTGGCTCGCATCTGGCGGGGGCGAAAGTGTCATTTAATGACCCCCAGAATGTCAATTGAGGCCCTCTCCTCCTCCCCGGCGACGCCCCTAGGATTCAGCCGTCCGACCCAACAATCACAACAGGAGGACGCATGTTTCCATTCCGCTCCCGATCCCGCCCCAGCCAGGTGCGGATCAACGCCACCGAGATCCTGGTGAACCCGAAGGAAACCCTGCTGCAGGCCGCCCTGCGCCACGGCATCGACTTCCCCCACAGCTGCCGCGTGGGCGGTTGCGCCACCTGCAAGTGCAGGCTGCTGTCCGGCCGCGTGCGCGAGCTGACCGAGGCCAGCTACGTGCTCACGGACGAGGAGCTGGACCAGGGCTACATCCTCGCCTGCCAGAGCGTGCCCCAGGGGGACCTGCGCATCGAGGTGGACCTCGCCCGGCACAGCGCCAGGCGCCGCGTGCGCGGCAAGGTGGTCGGCCAGCAACGGCTCACCCACGACATCACCCACCTGCAGGTGCAGCTCGACGAGGCCCTGCCCTACAAGGCCGGCCAGTACGCGACGCTGACCCTCGACGCCCTGCCCGGCCAGCCACGCCCGTTCTCCTTCTGCACGCCGATGCAGCCCGATGCCCAGGTCGGCTTCTTCATCCGCAAGGTGCCCGGCGGCGCCTTCACCGGGTGGGTGGACGAGCGCCCGCTGCTGGGCCAGGGCCTGGTGCTCGAAGGGCCCCAGGGCGACTTCCACCTGCGCCCCGCAACAGCGCCCTTGCTGCTGATCGCCGGCGGCAGCGGCCTGGCGCCCCTGCTGGCGATCCTGCAGGAAGCCCTGGCCGCTGGCGTCACCCGCCCGGCCACCCTGCTGTTCGGCGCCCGCCAGCAGCGCGACCTCTACGCCCTGGAAGAAATCACCGCCATCGCCGCCCGATGGCCCGTGCCCTTCCGCTTCGTCCCGGTGCTCTCCGACATCACCCCCGAGACACCCTGGAGCGGCGCGCGCGGGCTGGTCACGACGCAGATCCCGACGCTGCTGGAGCCCGGCGCCCACGCCTACCTCTGCGGCCCGCCCGCGATGATCGACAGCGCCAGTGCGCTGCTGCGCGGCCTGAGTGTGGCACCCGAGCACATCCACGCCGACCGCTTCACCACCACCGCACCGGCGGCCCTGGCCGACGCCTGATCACCACAACAAGAGAAACCACCATGAACGCGTTGCACTACCTGAAGTACTTCCTGTTCCAGGGCATCGGGCTGCTCGCCGCGCTGTCCCTGCTCGCCGGCGGCATCTGGACCAGCGCCGGGCTGCTGGCGATCCTCGCCTTCTACCTCGTCGGCGATGCCATCGCGGGGGACGACACCAGCACCCCGCACTTCAAGCACCCCGGCATCCTCACCGTCCAGCTGTGGCTGGCCCTGCCGCTGCTCGGTTTCATCGTCTTCGCGGCGCTGTGGAGCGTCAGCGAAGGCGACCCGCTGGGCTTCGGCGCGGCCCTCAGCCGCCTCAGCGGCCATGATCTGATCGCCGCCCGCGACGCCACCGTCGGCATCCATCACGTCTCGGCCTGGCTGCTCACCGGCCTGATGATCGGCATGATCGGCACCATCACCGCCCACGAACTCACCCACCGCACCTGGGACCAGGTCTCCCTGCTCATCGGCCGCTGGCTGCTGGCCTTCAGCTTCGACACGGTGTTCGCCATCGAGCACGTCTACGGCCACCACCGCTACGTCTCCACCACCGAGGACCCGGCCACCGCGCCGCGTGGGCGCAATGTCTACTGGCACGTGCTCGCCTCCACCCTCAAGGGCAACCTCAGCGCCTGGCACATCGAGCGCCGCCGCCTCGCCAGGAAGGGCCAAAACCTGTTTGGCTGGCACAACGCGGTGCTGCGCGGGCACGCCATGAGCCTGTTGCTGGTGGCCGCTGCCTGGGGCATCGGTGGCTGGCGCGTGGCGCTGTTCTTCATCGCCTGCGCGCTGTGGGGCAAGGCCCTGCTGGAGATCGTCAACTACATGGAGCACTACGGCATGGTGCGCAACCCGGCCACGCCGGTGCAGCCCCGTCACTCGTGGAACAGCAACCGGCGCATCAGCTCCTGGAGCATGTTCAACCTCACCCGCCACTCCCACCACCACGCCCAGGGCGAGGTGCCCTACCAGGACCTGCGCCCCTTCCCGGACGCACCGATGATGATCGGCGGCTACCTCACCACCATCATGGTCGCCATGATCCCGCCGCTCTGGCACAGGCTGATGACGCCCAAGGTGCTGGCCTGGGACGCGCACTACGCAAACGAGGAAGAGCGCCAGCTGGCGGCCGAGGCGAACCGCCGCAGCGGCATCGCGGCCATGGCGGAAAACGCAAACGCCCGTAGGTTGGGCTGAGGTACGAAGCCCACCATCACGAACCCACGCCGTGCACAACGCCCTACGCACGGATGATTCGTAGGATGGCGTAGAGCGAAGCGAAACCCATCAAGCGGCGCTGCAGGCATCACCCCAAATCGAGCCCCGCCACGTTGGGCCTCGCTACGTTCGGCGCCAACCTACGGCCTGGCCACGAACGCCGAGGGCGCCACGCCTTCTCATTGTCTGAGACACTGACAGCATGGGTTTCGCACGGCTCTACCCATCCTACGCAACCGGGGGTCGCCTCCGCCCCCCGCGCCCACACGCCGCGCAGAACAGCATTGCCGTTACGCTTTTTTTCTCGCGCCGCCCGCTCGCAATCAGCCGACCTTGATCCACACTGATGAGGTTGTCGCTCCGGTTCTCGCTCCGCCGCCCTCCCCGGGCGCGCGGCCCGGCTTCAGTCTCCATCGAGAGAGATATGGCGAACTGCGACGAGTTGATCATCTG
Organism: Pseudomonas sp. PDM13; assembly: GCF_025685765.1. NCBI lineage: Bacteria > Pseudomonadati > Pseudomonadota > Gammaproteobacteria > Pseudomonadales > Pseudomonadaceae > Pseudomonas > Pseudomonas sp. PDM13. Next base: position 165,180 of record NZ_JAOTQU010000007.1, read on the forward strand.
TGAGCATTGCGACGGCGTGTTCGAAAAGCTCACCCTCGCCCGGCACCAGACCGCCCACTGCTCGCGCTGCGGCGGTGTGCTGCAGCGTTTCAACGGCTTGACCATCGAAGAGCGGCTGGCGCTGACCCTCACCGCCACGGTGCTCTGGCTGTTCGCCAACTTCTACCCGGTGATGAGCATCAACCTGCAGGGCCTCAAGAGCAGCGCCACCCTGTGGGACTCGGTGCTGGCGCTGAGCCTCGGCCCCATCACCTTCATCGCCCTGGTGGCGGCCATCTCCATCATCATCGCGCCGCTGTTCCAGCTGCTCCTGCTGGCCTGGGTGCTGGGTTTCGCCCTGCGCGGCCGCCGCGCGCCCGGTTTCCGCCTGTGCATGCGCGGGCTCGAGTCGCTGCGCCCCTGGAGCATGCTCGAGGTCTGCCTGCTGGGGGCGCTGGTGGCGGTGTTCAAGCTGGCCGGCATGCTCGAGGTGGTGCCCCATATCGGCCTCTTCGCCCTGGCCGCGCTGAGCCTGCTGCTGATCCGCATCGCCGGGCGCGACGTGCGCGAACTCTGGGCGCTGCCATGAGCACCCCGCCGCTGGCCCGCGACCTCGGGCTGTGCCTCTGCCACAGCTGCGGCAAGGCCTGCGACACCAGCGGCGACCCGCACCGCTGCGAGCGCTGCGGCGCCCCGCTGCACGCCCGCAAGACCGACTCCCTGAGCCGCACCTGGGCCTTCCTGCTGGCCTCGCTGGTGTTCTACATCCCCGCCAACCTGCTGCCGGTGATGAACACCAGCCTGTTCGGCAACGGCGCCGACAGCACCATCATGAGCGGCGTGCTGGAGTTCTGGCAGCACGGCGCCTGGGACATCGCCCTGATCATCTTCATCGCCAGCATCGCCGTGCCCGGCCTCAAGTTCGTGGTGCTCACCCTGCTGCTGGTCACCGTGCAGCGCGGCTCCGCCTGGGCCCGCAAGGAGCGCTCGCGACTGTACCGCTTCGTCGAGCTGATCGGCTACTGGTCGATGCTCGACGTGATAGTCGTGGCCCTGGTGGCCGCCCTGGTGAAGTTCCAGTCCCTGGGCGAGATCGAGCCACGCCCGGGGATTCTCTTCTTCGGCCTGGTGGTGGTGTTCACCATGCTCGCGGCGATGAGCTTCGACCCCCGGCTGATCTGGGACACGCCCACAACCGACAAGGAGGACAGGGATGAACCCGCAGAACGGTGAAACCGGCCCCGGCCGCCCCGTCGTCAGGACCCGCCGCTTCAGCGTCTCGCTGGTGTGGACCGTGCCCCTGGTCGCGGTGCTGGTGGGCCTGTCCCTGGTGGTGCACGGCTGGATGCAGCGCGGCCCCACCATCACCGTCACCTTCAAGACCGGCAGCGGCCTCACTGCCAACAAGACCGAGGTCAAGTACCGCAACGTGGTGATCGGTCACGTCTCCGAGGTGGCGCTGAGCAAGGACCAGAAGAGCGTCGACGCCACCATCGAGCTGGCCAAGGAGGCCGAGAGCTTCACCCGGGCGGATTCGCGCTTCTGGGTGGTGCGCCCACGCATCGGCGCCGGCGGCGTGTCGGGCATCGACACCCTGCTCTCCGGCGACTACATCGGCGCCGACATAGGCGAGGCCAACCAGCGCGCCCGTGCCTTCACCGGCCTGGAGAACCCGCCGCCCATCACCTACGGCGAGCCGGGCAAGCGCTTCACCCTGCACACCCAGGACCTGGGCTCCCTGGACATAGGTTCGCCGCTGTACTTCCGCAAGATCCCCGTCGGCCAGGTGGTGGCCTACGCCCTGGACGAGGACGGCCAGGGGGTCAACCTCGAAGTCTTCGTGCATGCGCCCAACGACAGGTTCGTCACCGAGAACACCCGCTTCTGGAACGCCAGCGGCATCGACGTCAACCTCGGCGCCAACGGCTTCGCGGTGAAGACCGAATCGCTGTCCTCGATCCTCGTCGGCGGCATCGCCTTCCGCGCCCCCGAGTACAGCCCCGGCGACCAGCCGGCGGAGGAGAACAAGGCCTTCGAGCTGTTCGACGACCAGCAGACCGCCCTCGCCCCGCCCACCGGCAAGGCCCAGTACCTGCGCCTGCGCTTCGACCAGGCATTGCGCGGGCTCAGGGTCGGCGCGCCGGTGGAGTTCCTCGGCATGGAGATCGGCAAGGTGGTGGCCATCAACCTGGATTTCGACGTGCAGAAACGCAGCTTCCCGGTGGACGTCGGCATCGTCATCTACCCGCAGCGCCTCGGCCAGGCCCACGTGAAGATGCTCAAGGCGCTGAACCATGAACCCAGCGACGAAGCCGCCGGCGCGCGCCTCATGGGCTCCTTCGTCGACAATGGCCTGCGGGCCCAGGCGCGCACCGGCAACCTGCTCACGGGGCAGCTGTACATCGCCCTCGACTTCTTCCCCAAGGCGGCCAAGGTGGCCTTCGACCCTGCCGCGCGGCCGGTGAGCATCCCCACCGTCCCCGGCAGCTTCGAGCAGGTGCAGGAACAGCTGCAGGCGGTGGTCGACAAGATCAGCAAGCTGCCGGTGGAGCGCATCGCCAACAACCTCGACGCCAACCTGGTGGAGATGCGCAAGGTGCTCGCCCAGGTCAACGCCAAGACCCTGCCCGGCGTGCAGGACACCCTCGGCGAGGTGACCCGGACCCTGCAATCGGCCAGCTCGACCCTGGCCGAGGACTCGCCCCAGCGCGAGCAGCTGAGCCAGACGCTGGACGAACTGGAGCGCATGTCGCGCTCGCTGCGCGAGCTCTCCGACTACCTCGGCCGCCACCCGGAATCGCTGATCCGCGGGCGCCCCGAGAACGCCGCGCCCAAGGGCCTGCTGGCACCGCCCGGCGAATGAACAGAGGAGCGACACCCATGGCCGTCCCGATGAAGATTCTGCTCAGTGCCAGCCTGCTGCTGCTCGCCGCCTGCCGCAGCGACCCGATCCACTTCCACACCCTGACTCCGCTCCAGGGCGGCACCGAGCCGGCAACGGGCGCGGACATCCAGATCGAAGGCATCAGCGTGCCGCCCCAGGTGGACCGGCCGCAGATGGTCATCCGCCAGGGCGACAGCGGCCTGGTGATCCTGGAGACCGAATGGTGGGGCGCCAGCCTGGTGGACGAGTTGAGCAGCGCCCTGGAAAACCGCCTGGCCGACAGCAGCCTGCCGCGCAAGGTCTCGGTGCGCCTGGACGTGCAGCGCTTCGACTCGCTGCCCGGGCAGTACGCGCTGCTGGACGTGCGCTGGCGGCTGCGCCACGGCGGCCAGGCCGAACAGCCCCTGGTGAGCTGCCGCAGCACCCTGAAGAGCCCTGCAGGCCCCGGCATCGATGCCCTGGTCATTGCCCACCAGCAGAACATCGAGCGCCTGGCCCAGGCCATCGTCAAGGCAGCCGGCGACAGCAACGGCGCCTGCCCGCCGTCGCCCTGAGAAAAGGCTCGCCGCGCGCCCGCGCAGGCTCCGTCGGGCGTGCTCTGGCGCGTGTTGCATACGGCCGCGCGGCAGCACATGGCGCCGCTTCGCTTCCACTGCTAGCGTCTTGATACACCTGCCTGCCAAGGAGTCTGGGATGCTCGACTACGTCGCCCTGGGAATGCTCGTCTTCGTCGGTATCGTGCTGTTCTACGGTGTCATCGCGATCCACGACATCCCCTATGAAATCGCCGTGCACCGCAAGCATCCGCAGCAGGATGCCATCCACGTCGCGGGCTGGATCAGCCTGTTCACCCTGCACGCCATCTGGCCCTTCCTGTGGATCTGGGCAACCCTCTACCGCGAGGACCGGGGCTGGGGCTTCGCCACCACCACGCCCACCGTCGCACCCGCCCTGGACGACCCCCGCCTGCAGGCGCTGGAGCAGGAGGTCGGCGAACTCAAGGCACGGCTGGCAGCCCTGGAGGCGCCCCCCGCGCCGCCGCTGGAAACGCCGGCCGAACTGCCCCGGCAGGAGGGCTGAGCCATGGACCTGTTGCTGATCCTCACCTACACCGCCATCTGCGTGGCCATCTTCAAGCTGTTCCGCATCCCGCTGAACAAATGGACCGTGCCGACGGCGGTGCTGGGCGGCATCGTCCTGATCGGCTCGCTGATCTTCCTGATGAACTACAACCACCCCTATTCCGAGGTGACCCGCAGCTACTTCGTCAGCACGCCGATCGTGCCGGCGGTGAGCGGCCAGGTGATCGAGGTGCCGGTGCAGGGCAACCGCATCCTGGAAAAAGGCGACGTGCTGTTCCGCATCGACCCGACGCCCTTCGAGAACCGCGTCAAATCACTCAAGGCCCAGCTGGTCTCGGCCAAGGCCGACCGGTTCCGTGCCAGCGAACTGGCCCGGCGCAACGTCGGCAACCTGCGCGACGTGGACACCGCCACCGCTCGCCTCGACGACCTCCAGGGCCAGCTCAACATCGCCCAGTTCGAGCTGGACAACACCACGGTGCGCGCCCCGGGCAAGGGCTACGTCACCCAGGTGTCGCTGCGCCCCGGCATCCAGGCGGTGAAGATGCCACTGCGCCCCGCCATGGTCTTCGTGCCCCTGGAAGATCACTCCTACGTGGCCTGGATGCGGCAGAACAGCCAGCTACGCCTGACCCTGGGCGACGAGGCGGAAATCGCCTTCGACGGCATCCCCGGCCAGGTGTTCGCGGCCCGGGTGAAGATGGTCATGCCGGTGATCGCCGAGGGCCAGGTGCAGCCCAGCGGCCACCTGATCGGTTTCACCGGCTCGCCACCGCCGGGCCGGGTGCCGGTGGTGCTGGAGGTGACCGACCCCGCCTTCGAGCAATACCGCGGCCTGATGCCGGGCGGCGCCTATGGCCAGGCGGCGCTCTACTCCGAGCACTTCCACCATGTGGCCGTCATGCGCAAGATCCTCCTGCGCATGTCCGCGTGGATGAACTACATCTTCCCCTTCCACTGACCCTGGGGGCGATGATTCGCCCTCGGCGGCGGCTCAGCCCAGCGGCTTCTCGAAGAACACCCGGGCGAAGCCGTCCTCGACCCGCCGCGCCACTTCCCGATAGCCGAGCCGAGGGTAGATCGCCAGGTTCTCGCTCATCTTCTCGTTGGTGTAGAGGCGCACGGCGTGCAGCCCCAGGCGCCGGGCCTGGTCCTCGCAGAAGCGGATCAGCGCCCCGCCGACGCCACGCCCGGCAGCGGCCGGCTGCACCGCCACGTTCTCCAGCAGCATGTGCCCGGCTTCCGCGCGGAAGACGATGAAGCCCAGCAACGCGCCGTCCCCGGCCAGGCTCACATGCACCTGGCCGGCGGCGATCAGCGCGCGGTAGTCGGCGGCCATCGGCGCCGGTGGCCGGCCGATCGCCGCGATATAGGGGCTGTAGGCACGCTCGGCGCAGGCGCGCACCGCCGCCTCGTCGGCCGCCTCGGCCAGTCGGATCACCCCGCCCCACGTCAACGCGCAAACACCCGCTGCAGCCCCAGCGCCACCAGTGCCGCGCCGGCGCAGCCGTTGATGCCCCGCTCGATGCGCAGGTAACGCGAACGCAGCGCGGCGGAACCGAAGACCTGGGCCAGGCCGATGTGCCAGCCCAGGGACAGCACGCCGATCAGCAGCACGGTGACCGGGTAGAACCACAGCGGCGCCCCCACGGGGAAGATGGCGGCGAAGGCGCTGGTCCAGAAGGCTGCGCCCTTGGGGTTGGTCACACAGGTGAGCAGGCCGGTGCGGTAGGCGGCCAGGCGCGAGCCATCGAGTTCGGGCTGCTCCACCGCCCGTCGCGGCGAAGGCCGAAAAGCCGACCACAGCAGCCGCCCGCCGTACCACACCAGGTAGGCGGCACCCACCAGGCGCACGCCGGACTCCAGCCAGGGGTGTTGCGCCAGCAGGGTCGCCAGCCCGGCGATGGACACCACCACCCAGAACACCGAGCCGGTGGTGATGCCGAAGGCGACGTAGCGCGCATCCCGGTGCCGTTGGCTCAGGGCCATCTGGCTGAGGATGAAGAAGTTCGGCCCGGGGCTGGCGAGCACCGCCAGGTAGATGCCGCTGATCAGCAGCAGGGAATAGGCGTAGGTCATGGTCAGGGCTTCCGGGGGGGATGGGGCGTTTTCGAACCCTACCAACGGCCCCCCAGGGCCGATAGATACAGACGGCCCCGATTTTCGACATACAGGCTGGCGGGCCTGCGTAGGATGGCGTAGAGCGAAGCGAAACCCATGGGATGGTGGTACCAGGAATCCCGAGGTGCCCCGCGCCAACTCCTGCTACGCAGCAGACTCCACCTGCCGATCGAGGTAGCACTCGAACCCCTTGCCCCATACCTTGAAGCGCACACGGATGCCGTCGTGCAGCCAGTACAGCGTGTACACGTTGGGGTGATCGTCCCTGTAGGTGGCGACCACATCGAGCGTATTCAGGTGCTGGCGCGCGGCCTCGAGGTCGACCGTCGCGTCACCCACGGTGTAGATCTCGAAGGCCTCGCGACTGCCGTCCGAGAGCGACACGTAGTGGCCGAAGCCGTCGAAGGAATAAGCGTCGAGATTCTTCAGCAAACCGAACAGTTCGCTGAACCCCAGGTCCAGCAACGAGGCGGCGCCCAGGCGTTGGATAAAGGCATCGGGCTTGCCTTCCAGCTCTTGCAGGTAGCGGCTGATGAGGGGCGCGAACGGCCCCTCCATAAAGGCCTTGTTGCGGCCGCTGAACTTGACCTTGCGGGCCTTGACGGGGCTGATGCTGCCGAGTTGGAGCTTGGTGGGCCGGCGGGCGAACGCCACTGTCTCGCCGTCGTACTCGCCCAGCTCGAAGGTGGCGGAGAAGGTGCAGGTCTTCTCGTGATCGTCGGCAGTCATTGCCGTCAGCCCGGACGCACCCTTGTAGAGGAACAGGCGGCCGTCCTCGGCCTGCATGCGCATCACGCAGAAGCGCTCGAACAGCGACTCCTTCCACTCGTGGCTCAGCAAGGTCGCCTTGACCGTCACCCGGCCCTCGGGAAGGAACAGCTTGGCGCTCGCCTCCAGTGGCGGCTTGGGCATAAGCGCGGCGCTGGCCTCGAAGGCCTTCTGCGACACCCGCTTCAGGCCGATGAAATGATGCCGCTGGCCGCCTTCGTCCCGCGACTCACTCAACACCGTGCGGGTCGCGCCCAGGTGCACCAGGCCCGGGATCAGCCACAGCGGCGGGTCGATGCGCCCGGCATAGCCCGCCACGATCAGCGTCGAATCCTGGCGCTCCAGGCGCTCGATATCGATGCCCTGCTCCGCGCCATGGGCACCGACCGGCGCCAATGAAGCGAGGCTGGCGGTCAGCTCGTGGCCGTGGGCCTCGGTGGCAGCGCTCAAGGCCTGCAGAACCTGCTGCGCCTGCGCCTCATCGCTGAACTGCACACGCAGGGTGATGGCGGTTTCGGACATGGGTGGCAGTGCCTCCTTGCGGCTGCGGGCGGGGTTACCCGGGAAGGCACTCACGATACCGCGCAGCTGGATCACCTGACTCGGCTGCAATAGCACATTGCCAACCCCGGCACAGAAACTGCCGCCCGAGCCTTCAGCGGGCCCGGGCGGCAGGACTCAACCGGTCTGCCGCAGCTCGGCGCTCCCAGCGCTGATGGGCATCACGCCGTTGTAGCGGAGGAAGAAGTCGTCGGCGCGGGCGACGATCTGCGTGTACTGGCCGCGTAGCGCCAGCCGCATCATCTCCACCTGCAACTCCTCCTGCGCCACCATGTATTCGAGAAACGCCCGCGCGTCCGCCGGGCCCTGGCGCTGCAGGTCACGCAGCCAGGCCAGGTACTTCACCGTCTCGCGGTACACCAGCTTCAGCAGGGTCTGCTGCATCGCCAGTGGTAGCGACGACAGCACCCAGGCCTTGAGCCGGGTCAGCGGCCCCGGTGGCCGGTGCAAACCCCAGCGGATGGCGGCGGCCTGGTAACGCGGGCTGTTGAAGTGTTCCAGGTCCAGGTAGGTCCTCCAGAACACCCCTCGCCCCTCGTCGCCCAGGCGCTCGGCCATGCGCCCCACGGCCAGCAGGGCGAAGGCCCGGTTGGCCAGTTCATGGCGGAACCCCTTGATGAATACCTTGGATGGCATGCTGCTTTTCACCCTCATGGAAAGAACCTCGAAACCGTTGGAAAGCCCGACACCGCGCCCCTCATGAGCCGTCGCTCTGGGCGTTCAGGCTGCTGATGTAGTCGACGATGGCCTGGCGCTCGGCGTCGGTGCCGATCTGCAGCGAGATGCCGCGCATCCACATGCCCAGCTCGCTGGCGTGGGCCTCGGCGCCACGCAGCCCCTGGATGTAGTGCGTCAGCTGGCGTTCCAGGTAGGCCGCATCCAGCAACCTCAGGTCGGGCGTGCGGAGATGGGCGAAGCCGCTGGCATCGGGCCCGTGGCAGACCGCGCAGGTGCCCTGGTAGAGCGCTGCGCCCCGTGCGGTTTCGCCCGTTGCGGGCACCTCGCCCGGCGGCAGTTCCAGGCTGGAGAAATAGTGGGCCAGCGGCTCGAAGTCGCGCTCCTCCATGCTGGCGACCACCCCGCGCATCTGCGCGCCGTGCAGGTCGCGGGCGTCATAGCCACGGCGCCCCGCCTTGAAGTTGCGCAGTTGGTCGAGCAGGTACTCGGCCTGTTGCCCCGCCAGGCGCGGTGCCCCGAGCAGCGCATTGCCCTGGCCCTGCCCGCCGTGGCAGGCCGTGCAGTTGAAGACCTGGGTGGGTATCGCCTCGGCCTGGGCGTGGAGCGTCGCGGCGAGCAGCAGCGCGCCGGTAAAGAAGCTGACCTTCATGGCTTCAGGTTCCCTGTGGTTTTTCTTGCGCGGCGATCCGCTGCAGCAGTTCGCTGCGGACCCGTTGGACATCGGCCGGCACCGCCCGCCGCCACCCGCTCAGCTCGGCCCCGGTGTAGGGCTTGAAGCCCGCTGGCACCCCGGCCGCATCGAAGGTCGCCAGCATCCAGTTGAGGACGCCGGCCAGCGCCTCGTCGGACAGCCCCGACAGCGCCGAGCCCGGCACCTGCACCAGGTACTCGCGCCCGCCCGGCACGCCGAGGAACTTGCCCAGTTGCCCGGGGAACGCCGGCACCTGCCGCTGCGGGTTGCCGCTGCCGTCGGGCAGGTGGCAGCCTTGGCAATTGAGCATGTAGTCGAACTGCCGGGGCTCGGTGGCCCGGGCCGCCAGCGAGCCCGCCAGCAGCAGCACGGCCAGGGCGAGGTGGAACAGCGACCGCCCCGGCATGGCTATTCCTTCACCCCGATCACCACCGACAGCGAGCAGTGATAGGGCATGTCGGCATGGCTGCCGGAGCACCAGTTGAGGTCGTTGGAGCTCTGCGGGCGGTACAGCGGCGTATCACCTTGATCGCGCTGGCAGACGCAGCGCCCGCAATTGCTCTTGCCGCAGCAGTCGTTGTACGAGATCACGTAGTCCTTGCCGTCGGACGGGTTGCGGCAGGTGCCGATCCAGGTGATGTCCGAGCGCACAGTGCCCGGCGGGCAGCTGTTCACCGTGCCGCCACAACAGCCGCAGAGAAAGCCGTCGATGGCGCAGTGGCGCCAGTAGTCGCAGCTGTCAGGGTCGCCGCTCTCCACCAGGGAGCGGCTGGTCTGGGCGAAGGCGCCGCTGCGGAACACCGGCAACAGGGTGGTCGCTCCGGCGCCGATCATCAGCGTGCCCAGACCACCGAGGAACCCGCGCCGCGAGGTGCCGCGCGCCACCCGGCGGGAGAGCATCTCCACGGCTTCGTCGAACCATTTGATCGTCATGTTCAGTGCACCTGCTCGAAAAGGGCGGGCTGTGCGGCGCGGTAGGCCTGGATGGAGGCGAAGCCCAGATCCTGGGCTTCCAGCAGGCTCTCCAGGTGCTCACGGCTGTTGATCAGCCCGTGGGTGACCACGGTGCCGCTGGCGTCGATCAGCACGCCGTAGGGCAGCTTGCTGATCTGGTAGGCCAGCCCGACCTCCCGCGACAGCACATAGGGGAAAGCCTGCAGGCGCTGCGCCGCGATGAACGCCTGGTGCGCTTCCGCGTCGCCGTCGCTGGCCAGTACCACCCGCAGCCGTGCCCGCTCCTGCTTGCGCAGGGAGGCCAGCACCGGCAGCAGCGTCTTGCACACCGGGCAGCTTTCGGAGAGGAAGAACAGCAGGGTCGACTGCCCCTGGGCATTGGCGCCACCCAGGCTGACCGAACCACCGGTCAGGCTCGGCAGAGTGAAGCGTGGCGCCGTCTCACCGGCCTGGATGGCCTTGCCCAGGGACAGTGCGCCCACGGGGCGGAGGCGCTCGTGCAGCAGGCCGACCTGGCGGGCCAGTGCCCATACGGCGAGGATCAACCCCAGGTTCATCAGCCAGGAAAGCAGCCCGGAAACGATCAGGGCATGGGTCATGGTCATCACGGTTCCCTCAGGGATAGGCGGTTGGAAATCAGCAGGTTCGCCAGCAGGTAGAGCGCCACGCCGCAGCCGAGGGCGAACCCCAGGACGGGCGCGTCGAACCCGGTCAACGGGCGCGCCGCCACCGGTGCCAGCAGGTTGAGCGCCAGCACCACCAACAGCAGGTTGCGCCAGGCCAGCACGGTGCTCGGGGGTTGGCGCGTGCCACCGAAATGGCAACCGCAATCCCCGATCACCGCGCCACGGCGCGCACCGAGAGCCAGCACGGCGGCATACAGGGCCAGCAGCAGCGCCGCCGGCCAGGCAGCCAAGGGTGACCAGAAGCTCGCAAGCACACCCACGGCGGCCAGCAGCTCCAGCAGCGGCAGCGCCCAGGCCAAAGCGGCCACGGGCAGGCGGCCGCCAAAGGCTTGGTCATAGCGCGCCAGCACCCTGGCGAAGCCCGGCCGATCGCGCAGCTTGTGCAGCGCCGAGGCACCCAGCAGCAGTGCCAGGCCGGCGGCGCTGGTGAGGTGCACCAGGGGGTCGTGCAGGTAGGCGGCGATCACCATGGCGCCACCACGTTCATGAAGCCCAGGGGGATGTCGCCGATGCTGCGCAGGTGCTCGCCGCTGTCCGCGTCATAGAGGTTGATGCCCTGGCGCAGCAACGGCATCAGCCCCGCCTCGCCTTCGGTCAGGTAGACCCACAGGGTGAAGGCGCTCGGCATCGGTACCACCCAGTCCAGGCTGTAGAGGCGTGGCTGCTCGCCCTGGCTGACGCCGATGGCGGTGCTTTGCTCGTCCAGCTCGATGCGTGCCAGGCGCTTCTGGCTGCGCACGTCGAAGACCCACACCTCGGTGCCCGGCTTCTGGTAGTTCTCCGGCTTGTCCTGGTGCATGAGCACGAATAGCCGGCCGCTGTTCACATGCAACGCGGTACCGTGGTTGCCGGCGATGCCCCAGCCATCGGCGCGCTCGGCATCGCTGACCAGCGACCAGTGTGCCGCCGCCTCGATGCCCTCGGCGCCCATGCGCAGGCCATAGGCGTTGTTCTGCTGGGAGACGAAGTACCAGGTGTCACCCATGCGCGAGCCGGTGGTCAGCAGCAGGTCCTGCAGCGGGTCGAACAGCGGCTGGGTGCGTTCCTGGGCAGCGACCTGGCCCTGGTCGTCCAGGCGCAGGTGGAAGAAGCCGCCGTTGCCGCAGATGGCGTAGAAATCACGCGGGCCCGCCGGGTAGAGGGAAGCGCACCCGGGGATCGCCACCTCGCCGACGAAGCGCCGCTGCTCCAGGTCGACGATGGAGACCGACTGCGCCGGGGTGAAGTTGAGCACCAGCAGGAAGCGCTCGTCATCCGACAGCACGCTCAGGCCGGTGGAGATCAGCGCGGTCATGCGCTTGGGCGGGATTTCAATCTCGTACTTGGGGCTCAGGGTACGGGCGTCGTAGACGGTGACCACATCGCTGCGGGTACCGCGCACGCCCCGGCTGAAGTAGATCTCGCTGGCGTACAGCTCGTCGCGGCGGTGCGACATGACCAGGCCGTTGCTCCACATGCCGGTGCTCAGCAATCCACGGCTACGGCCGCTGTCATCGAACAGGTAGGCGCGGCCGTCGACCATGTTCGGCGCGTTGCTGCCCCAGATCCAGAACCAGTTCTGCCCACGGTGATCGCCCAGCACCTCGACCCCGGCCTGCTCCGGTACGAAGGCGGCCAGGGTGGGCTGCGCCACGGCGCCGAGGGAAAGGCCACAAAGCAGGTATCGCAACGAACGCATCAGCATGGGGAGGAGACTCCGGGATGTCTGGAGGGCCCGTGGGGCGGGCGCCCCGCCTGGTTGGAAGTCTATCGACGGGGTTGCCCGGGCGACTTGCCCCGAGGTGACAGCTGGCTTGGCATCCGGCGTCATTTCCCTTCACCGCCCTCTTGGGTGACCACGCCGGCGGCGCCGAACAGCAGCAGTTGTCCGCCCGCGCCCTGGGCCAGCGCCGCGAGGTTGAGGCGGTCTTCCCGCTGCAGCGCCGTGAAGCGCGCGACGCTGGCATCGGAGAGCGCCACCAGGCCGCCGTTACCCACCAGCGCCACGCGGCCATCGCGCAGCTGGGTGAGCGCGGTGATGGCCTCGCCGCTGCCGCTGTCCAGCACCCGCCAGTGCCGCCCCTGGGGGTCACCCAGCAGCACCCGCCCGCTCATGCCGGCCAGCAGCACGCGGCCATCGCGCAGCGCCGCCCCGCTCCACAGCGAGCCACTGGCGCCGGTGTCCAGTGCCTGCCAGCTGGCGCCACCATCCCCGGAGCGATAGGCGTTGCCCGCCTCGGCGGCGATGAACAGGCTGCCGTCGCGGCTGGCGAACACCTGGTTGAGGTGGAAGTCGTCGCCGCCCTCCCCGACCGCCAGGCGCTGCCAGGTCTGCCCGCCGTCACGGGTCTGCGCGGCATAGCCGTAGGCACCGACGACGATGCCGTGGCGCGCATCGTCGAACCACACCGAGAGCAGCACCGGCTGCCCGTCCAGGCGCTGTTGCAAGGTCCAGTTCTCGCCACCGTCCTTGGTGTTCAGCAACACCCCGCCGTGGCCCACGGCCCAGCCCTGGCGAGGGTCGCTGAAGCTCAGCGCGGTGAGCAGGCCATCCACCGGCACGCCCTGGGCCTGGCGCCAGGTGCGGCCGTCGTCGGAGAGCAGGATCACGCCGTGGTCGCCCACCGCCACCAGGCGCGGCCCGGCCTGGGCCACCGCCACCAGCGGCGCCCGTTGCGGGGCGTCGAGGGCGATGGCCGGAACCACCGCCTCGGCGGCGCAAAGAGGGCTGGCAACGGCCAGCAGCAGCGCCGCCAGGGGCAGGCGCGGAAAACGCATCGCAGGCATCGGCATCGTCCTCGTCAGTGCGCGACCAGGGGCGCACGAACCGGCCCCCGACGCGGAATCAGGGTTTCCAGCACCACGGCCAGAGCCGGTAGCAGGGTGATCGCCATGACCATGTTGGCCATGAACATGAAGGTGAGCAGCAGGCCCATGTCGGCCTGGAACTTCAGCGCCGAGAAGGCCCAGGTGGCGACACCGACCGACAGCGTCAGTGCGGTGAACACCGTGGCCACGCCCACCTCGCGCAGGGCCTGCTGGAAGGCGCTGACGATGTCGCGCCCCTCGGCGAGGTGCATCTGCAGGCGGTTGTAGATGTAGAAGGCGTAATCCACGCCTATGCCCACCGCGAGCACCATCACCGGCAGCGTCGCCACGGTCAGGCCGATGTCCAGGGCCTTCATGAACCAATAGCCGAGGAAGGTCGCCAGGGTCAGCGGCAGGCAGCAGGCGACCATCGCCCGCCAGTCGCGGTAGACCAGGAACACCAGCAGCACGATGGTCAGGTAGACGTAGAGCATCATCGGCAGCTCGGAGGCCTCCACCACCTCATTGGTGGCGGCCTGCACGCCGGCGTTGCCGCTGGCCAGGCGCACCGTCACACCCGCCATGGCGTGGGCATCGCGGTACGCCTCCACCGCCTGCACCACGCCTTTCAGGGTGCTGGCCTTGTGATCGGCCAGGTACAGGTTGACCGGCAGCAGGGTGCAGTCGGCGTTGTACAGGCGCAGCGCCTCGGGCACCTGGCGCACCGCCTCGCCGAGGGAGAGTTCGTCCCGAGGCAGCGCCGCCCATTTCGGGTTGCCCTCGTTGACCCCGGAGGCCGCGAGCTTGGTCAGCGCCGGCAACGACTGCGTCGAGAGCACGCCGGGCACGTTGCCCAGTTGCCAGGTGAGGCGGTCGACGTAGGCCATCACGTCGTGGCGGTAGCAGCCGCCGGCCGGGGTCTCCACGGCGACGGTGAACAGGTCCAGGCCCAGGGCGAAGTGGCTGACCACGCTCTGCACGTCGAGGTTGTAGCGCGAGTCCGCGTGCAACTCGGGCGCCCCCGGCAGCACGTGCCCCACATGGCGCCCCTGGCTCTGCCACACCGCCAGCACCATCAGCGCCAGGCCGAGCACCGTGCACAGCGACGCATTGCGCGGCTCGGCGATGCGCCCGAGGCGCGCCATCAGCGCGTCACGTCGCGCCCGCAGGCGCTCCACGCGGGCGACGTAGGCCGGGGTGAAGCTGAAGTAGCTGGCCAGCACCGGCAGCATGATCAGGTTGGTGACGATCTTGTAGGCCACGCCCACCGAGGCGGTGATGGCCAGCTCGCGGATCATCGGGATGGGCACCAGCACCAGGGTGGCGAAACCGACGAAGGCGGTGATCAGCGCCAGGCTGCCGGGGATCAACAGGCCGACGAAGCTGCGCCGCGCGGCGGTCAGGCCATCGGCACCGGCACACACCTCCTTGGCGATGAAGTTGACCTGCTGCACGCCGTGGGACACGCCGATGGCAAACACCAGGAACGGCACCAGGATCGCCAGCGGGTCCAGCCCGAAGCCCAGCAGCGTGAGGGTGCCGAACTGCCAGACCACCGACACCAGCGAGCAGAACAGCGGCAGGAAGGTGAGCACCCGCGAGCGCGTGTAGCCGTACACCGCCAGCGCGGTGAGCACCAGGGCCAGGGCGAAGAACTCCACCACGCTGCGCGCGCCCGCGCCGATATCGCCCATCTGCTTGGCGAAGCCGATCACCTGCACGTCGTAGTCGGCATCGGCGTACTTCGCCCGCACCTCATCCTCCAGGCGCTGGCTGAACTCCAGGTAATTCAGGGGCTGGCCGGTCTGCGGATCGGGGTCGGCCAGCTCGGCGACGACCATGGCACCGGAGTGATCGTTGGCCACCAGGCTGCCGACGAAACCGCCCACCAGGGTGCGCTCGCGGATGCCGGCGATGGCGCGCGCGTCCAGGGTGCCCACCGTGACGTCGCCGCCGACCACGTCCTCGGCCTTCATGCCCTCCTCGGTGATCTGCACCGCGCGGGTGTTGGGCGTCCACAGCGAGGTGACGCTGCGGCGGTCCACCCCCGGCATGAAGAACAGCGTCTGGGTCAGCGCGTACAGGCGGGTCATCGCCTGCTTGTTCCAGATGTCGCCGTGGCGGGCGTGCAGCACGACGATGATGCGGTTGGCGCCGAACAGCACGTCGCGGTACTGGTTGAAGGTCTTGATGAAGGCGTGCTGCTGCGGCAGCTGCTTGTCGAAGCCGGCCGACATCTCCAGGCGCGAGGCGAAAACGCCCATGACCAGGGTGATGGCGGCCAGCAGGCCGAGGGTCGCCAGGCGATGGCGGAACAACAGGCGCTCGAGCGCCGTGACCAGGAAAGCCAACATGGAATGCCTCGATACAACGGGTGCGCGGTTGGCGGGCCAGGTGCGGCCCGCCAACCGCGAACGGGGCTTCAGAACGAGTAGGAAATGTTGCCGCTGAGGAAGTCGCGATCGGCCATCAGGTTGTTGTCGCCGCCGCCCCAGTACTGCACCCACTGCAGGCCGCCCTTCCAGCGGTCGCGGTAGTTGAACAGCAGGGAGGCGGTCAGCGACTTGCGCCCCTCGACGAAGGGCATGGCGTTGGGCGTGGTGCCCTTGACGTCATGGCTGAAATCCAGCTGCGGGGTGAGCACCACCCCGGTGCCGAACAGGTCCGGGTAGTTGATGCCGATCTCGGTGACGTAGCCCCAGGAGGTGCGGTCCGGCAGCGAGTAGTCCGGCAGCGCGTAGGGCACCTTGCCGGAGGTATCCAGCCCCGGGTAGCGGGTGACCACCGCCTCGGCGAGGATGAAGGCGTCGGAGGCGCCCAGCGCGCTGGGGATGAAGCCCAGGGGATCGCTGGCGGAGAAGTTGTAGATGGCGTTGACGTCGGCCTGCCATTTGCGCGCTTCGACGAAGCCCTTGTTCACCCCGGTGTCGAACAGGCTGTAGCGGTTGTAGCTGCCGGTGATGCCCTGGCCGAAGGGCACCGTGGGGTCGATGCCGACGCTGTCGCGCGGGCGGTAGGACAGCTCGCCGGCCACCGCCACCGGCCCCAGCATGGTGCTGGCGGAGAGGCCGAACAGGTCCTTGTCCTCGCCGTAGTTGAGGAAGTAGTTGTCCACCACCAGGGCGTCCGGGTTGCTCAGCGCGGTGTAGCCGACGAAGGGCAGCTTGTCGTGGTAGCGCTGGTAGAACAGGCCGAATTCGGTCTCGATGCTCGAAGCCGTCCAGCGCAGCGCCACGCCGTACTGGCCGCTGTTCTTCGCCTTGCGCTCGCCGCCGTAGGGCACGGCCAGGCCCAGCGCCACCAGTTCCTCGTCGCTCAGCCCGCTGATGTTGGGCGCACCGCAATGCCCGGTGGGTGTGCCGGCGCAGACGCCCGGCATCAGGCCCTCGATGTAGCCCGTCGGGTAGTAGATCGGCCTGCGCCCTTCCCCCGCCACGTCGGCGACGGAGAAGTAGGTGCCCACCGGGTCCAGCGAATAGGCGTTCCAGCGGAACTGGTAGTAGGCCTCCAGGCTCAGGGTGTCGCTCAGGCCGAGGCTGAAGGAGGCCATGGGCGCGGGGATGAACACCTCCTTCAGCTGGGTGCCCGGCGTGTGGTACTTGGGCAGGCTGAGGGCGTTGATCTGGTTGATGCCGCCGGGCACGAAGATCTCCGCGCCCCAGCTGATCACCTGGTTGCCCAGCTTGACCTTGGCCGGCATCGCGCCGATGTCGAAGCGCTTGGCCAGCCACAGGTCGAGCAGGTCGAAGCGTTCGGTGGCGTCGCGCTCGGCCTGGTCGTCCAGCGCGGTGGTGCGCACGTTGTCCATCTTGAAGTCCTTGGCCCAGGCCACCCGGCCCAGGGCGCTCCAGCCATCGCCGAAGCGCAGGCTCAGCTCATGGGTGCCCTTGAGCACCTGGGAGAAGACGTCGTGCTTGCGGTAGTTGAGGTTGCCATCGTCGGCGTTGCTGTAGTTGATATCGGCATTGGCGTAGCCGTTGCCCCGTGCGGGGTTGTAGTAGCGGCCCAGGTCATTGTCGGTGCCGGTGTTGCAGCCGCCGCTATCGCCGCCGAGCAGGTGGCAGTCGGGCGATTGCAGGCGGCTGGCGAAGCCGTAGGACAGGGTCGAGTCGAAGCTGCCCGAGAGGCCGTCGTCACTGCCGAACAGAACGGCATGGCTGGGCGGCGCGATCAGGCCGGAGGCGACGGCCACGGCCAGCGCCAGGGCATGGCGCGGGCGAGCCGGGGCCTGCAGCGCCGGAGCGCCGCACGGAAGGTGCTTGTGCATGGTGGGTTCTCCGGGGCGATCAGCGTTCGCCGCGACGGCGCAGCTCGTTGGAATTGAACATCTTGTCGGTCACCCGGCCCTGCTGACCGGCGGTGAGGTCGAGCGACAGCCCTTCCTGGGTGAAGCCGTCGGCCAGGTAGCGCCGGGCGATCAGGTCATAGCTGACGTACTCGAAGCTGGTGCAGGCCTGGATTTCCGGGTCGGCCCACAGGCTGCCTTCCTGCACCCGCCAGAGGTTGCCCTTGGCGTCGTACATGTCCACGTGCAGCAGGCTCCAGCTGTCCTCGTCGAAATAGAACATGCGCTTGGCGAAGGAGTGGCGCTTGTCGGCCTTGACCGTGGCCTCCACCACCCAGACGCGGTGCTTCTCGTAGCGCTGCACATCGCGGTTCAGGTAGTCCTGGCCGATCAGTTGCTCGTACTTGTTGGCCTTGTCCACCAGGCGGAAGGAGTTGTACGGCACCAGCATTTCCTTCTTGCCGAGCAGCTTGAAGTCATAGCGGTCCAGGGCGCCGGTGAACATGTTGATCTGGTCGACGAAGTAGAGATTGTCGGAGCCGGCGATGGGGTTGTCGTAGGCGAAGGACGGCGCCAGGCGCACGCGACGCTGGCCGGGGAAGTAGATCCACGAGCTTTGCGCCTTATCGAGGAACGCGTGCACCAGGTACATCTCGCCGGCGCGGGACGAGGGCGAGAGCACGTCGTAGAGCAGCTTGGCCTCCATGCCATCGGTATCGCCCGAATCCTTCACCGCCGCGTCGTTGTAGGGGTAGTACTCGTGGGCCCACTGGCGCACCTCGGTGAGCGCGCCGCCCTTCTCCCGTACCAGCAGTGAGATCTGCGCGCGCCGCCCCTTGGCCATGTAGCGCAGCTTGTAGTTCCACAGCACCTCGATGCCGCTCTGCGGCACCGGGAACGGCACCGCCGCCCCCACCGCCTGCTCCAGGCGCCAGCCATCAGCACCGATGCGGGCCTGCCCGGCGAAGGCTTTCGAGCGCTCGGCCACCTCGGTGGGGATCGCGCAGCTGCGGTGGGTCGGGTAGACGTCCAGGCGGTAGCCCGGGTAGGCCTTGATCAGCGCCGCCTGGCCTTCCGGCAGCAGTTGCTGGTACTGGGCCAGGTTGCGGGCGTCGACGGAGTACAGCGGCTTGTCGGCGGCGAAGGGGTCGCCATGGCCCGGCGACCAGCCGGCCGGCGCCTGGGTCAGGCCACCGGTCCAGGCCGGAATGCTGCCATCGGCGTTGCCGGCCTTCTGGGCACCGATAGGCGTCAACTCGTTGCCCAGCCTGGCGAGGTCGGCCGAGGTGGCGGCGTAAATGGGAGCATTGCCGAGGAGCGCCAACAGCGCACCACCCAACAGCGAACGCGGGAGGTTTTTCATGAACTTCTCCTGGTGGAGCTTTTTGTGGTTATCGGGAAACAGTTCGAAGTCGTCCGGTGCAACCGGGCGAAGGGAGATCTGCACGTGGCAGAGGGGATCGTTGCGAGTACCGCGAGATGACGCAGACGTACGTGTTGCTCGCGGCCATGTACCGCCCTCCGGTGTTTTCTTGTTGTTCGGATGGGTGGCCCGGTCGCTCGGAAAAGAGCGGGCTGATGGCAACCATGCAGCCCTGAAACATCAGGCTCACCTGGCAGGGAAAACTATGCAAAGCCACGACGGGCGGCTTGCCAGGAGGTGACAGGGTGATTGACATCCGGTGCCAATCGGCGGGAAACGAGCCCTGTCGCCGGGGCAGAAAAAACCATCGCGCAGCGGGGCTTACCAGCCGTGGCCGGATGCGATTATCGTAAATACGGCGATCACGCCCGCCATGGCCCCACGGCCTTCACCCAGCGCGCACAGCCCCGGAAACGGAGGCTTACATGACAAGAACAACAAGGCTTTGGCACAGATGAAATCCGTACGCACGGTGTTGTCCGAGAACTTCTTCCGTCGCTTCAGCGAGGTCTTCGCCCCTCACCTCGCCCCGCTCGGCATCGACCCGCGCGTGCTGGAGCGGGCGGACATCGAGATACCCGGCGAGCAGTACGTGGCGCTGTGGGAGGCGGCGGCGCAACCCAACCCCAATGTCGGCCTGGAGCTCGGCATCCAGACCGAGGTCGACGACTTCGGCGCCCTCGGCCATGCCCTGGGCTGCGCCGCGAGCATCGAGGCAGCGTTGCGCACCTTGCACCGCTTCATCGTCATCTTCGCCCAGGAGTCGCTGTTCGATTTCGCGATCGATGCGCGCACGGTGATGGTGGAATACCGGGTCGTCGCCCCGACCATCCTGCAGCGCCGCCAGGACGCGGAGTTCGCCATCGCCTCCGTGCTGCGCATGCTCAACCTGCTGACCGGCAGCAGCCTGCGCCCGCTACGCATGGACTTCGAACACCCGCGCCCCGCCGACACCACCGTGCACAAGCGCCTTTTCCAGTGCCCCCTGTACTTCAACCAGCCCAGCAATCGCATCCACCTGCCGGCCGATATCCTCCAGCTGCCGGTGGCCCGGGGCAACGAGCGGCTGTACCGGGCCCTGGAGCCCTACCTGGAGCGGGAGCGCCAGGAGCGCTCGGTGTCCGACGAGCTGCTGGCGCAGATCACCCGCATGATCGCCGCCGACATGAGCAGCGGCGCGCCGTCGCTGATGGATATCTGCGAGCAGCTGGGCCTGAGCCGGCGCACCCTGCAGCGGCGCCTCAAGGACCATGGCATCGAGTACTCGGCACTGGTAGAGGACGTGCGCCGCGAGCTGGCGCTGGCCTACATCAAGGACTCGGACTATTCGATGACCGAGATCTCCCTGCTGGTGGGCTACGCCGAATCCGGCTCCTTCACCCGTGCCTTCCGCCGCTGGACCGGCCAATCACCCCAGCAGTACCGCAGCGCCAACCCGCCCCGCACCTGAGCCCGCTCCCAATCGGGTGCGCGCCGCCGATCACTGGCGCGCACTGCTCAAAACCTGGCACCTGCGGACAATCCAGCGCCGCGCCCCGTCGCTAACCTGCCCCTGCCACGCCGTCCCCTTCGCCAGCCACCCCATCGAGGCCTGGCACCTGGGGCACGCGCCACCGCTGCCTTCCCAATCACACGACCTACAACAAGAGATTGAGAGCATGACCCACGCAGACCCACGCCTGGACAGCCTGTCCTTCTGGCAGCACGATTTCGGGCCCTACCAGCCCAACCCCGCCCTGAACCAGGACCTGAAGGTGGACGTGGCCATCATCGGCGGCGGCTTCACCGGCCTCAACAGCGCCTGGCAGTTCAAGCAGGACAACCCCAACGCCCGCGTGGTGGTGCTGGAGGCGGCGGTGGTCGGCTTCGGTGCCAGCGGCCGCAACGCCGGTTTCAGCACCAAGCTGTTCGGCCTGGAACCCGAGCTGGTCCTCCTGCGCTGGGGCCGGCAGAAGCTGATCGACGCCCGCCACTACCTGGAGAAGGCCGTGGCCCATACCCGCGACCTGATCGAGGCGCACGGCATCCAGTCCGACTACCGCCATAGCGGCCTGGTGAGCATCAGCTATTCCGACCCACAGCAGCGCCGCCTGGAGAAGACCTACGCGCTGCTGCAGGACCTGGGCATCGCCGGCGACCTGACCTGGCAGGACCGATCGAGGGTGCAGCAGGACTTCCACTCCGAGCGCTTCAATGGCGGCATCTACGAGACCAACACCGGGAACCTCAACCCCTGCAAGCAAGTGCGCGGCCTCAAGGGCCTGGCCGAGTCGGCGGGTGTCGTCGTCTACGAAACCACCCCGGTAACGGCCATCGAACGCCAGGCCACGGCCATCGTCATCGACACCCCAGGCGGCCGCATCACCGCGGACAAGCTGGTGGTGGCGACCAACGCCTACTCGCGGCAGGTGCCCGACACCCGCCGCCTGCAGACCCGCCAGTACCCGCTCTGGACCTATCAGGTGGTGACCGAGCGGCTCAGCGAAAAACAGTGGGAAAGCATCGGCTGGAAAGACCGCCAGTGCTTCGGCGACAACCGCCAGATGCTCCACTACTTCCGCCCCACGGTGGACGGGCGGATCGTCATGGGTGGCGGCGACGCGCTGGCCTACCGCACGGCGCCCATGGCCGAGACGCCCTCCCCCGCGAGCTGGCAGCACTGCGAGGCCCACCTGAAATGGATCTACCCGCAGCTCAAGGATGTGCGAATCGACTACCGCTGGGGCGGCCCCGTTTCGGTGAACATCGACATGGTGCCGGAGATCAGCTTCATCGACGACGAACGCATCATCTACTCGGGGGGCTGCTTCGGCCACGGCGTCGCCCTCACCCACCTCAACGGCCGCACCATCGCCGACCTGCTCAATGGCAGGAAGACCGAGCTGACGGACTTCTGGATCGTCAACCGGCACTCCATCTCCATGTCCAGCGACACCTTGTCGTACCTCAGCGGCCGCGCCGCCCGGGGCGCGCTCAAGGCCTGGGACTGGTGGGAGGAGCGCAGGCTCCAGCACCATTGAGCCGACGCCGCAGCGGCACCCGCTGCGGCCACTTCCCCCGCTACGCCACCCGCTCCCTTTCCCGCCTGGGCTACGCTTCAAGCAGCCGCGCCCGTCGGGCTCCCCCAGCCATCCACGCGCCGGCCAGCCCGGAGCCCGCAGTATGAATGCCCTGTATTTCTCGCCCCTGCTATTGAGCATCAACCTGATGGTGGCCAGCGCCCTGGGTTGCACCGCACTCTGGTACTACTCGCGGCCCTACCGGGGGCCCGGTGTGTGGACCTGCGGGGTGCTGATCCTGGTGACGGGGCTGTTCCTGCTGCTGCTCGACACCCCCTCGCTGCGCATCCTCGGCAGCGCCCTGCAAACCGCCGGGGAGGCGACGCTGGTGGTGGGCGTGTTCCGCTACCTGGGCCTGACGGAGCCCTGGTGGATAGTGCCCACCAGCGCCGGCCTGATTGGCGTAGCCATGGGCTGGCACAGCTGGGTCGCGTCCTACAACGGCGAACTGCTGATCGCCCTCTCCTCCGGCCTCAGCGCTGTGATCGCAGCCTTGGCCAGCCGCGTGCTCTGGGCCGGCCCCGGCGAGCCCGAGCTGCGGGGCGTGCGCCGCTTCGTGGCGCTGACCTTCGCCGGCTATTCGCTGGTCAGCGTCACCAGCGGGCTGATCGCCCTGGCCAACAGCCTGCAGGGCATCGAATTCACCCTGGAGACCCGCTCGGTCTCCTACCTGCTGCCGATCAACTTCGGCATCCCGCTGTGGGCCCTGTGCCTTATCTGCCTGGCGCTGCTGACCATGCGCCGCATCCTCCTCGACAGCCAGCACAACGCCAAGGCGGCCAAGGCCAGCGCCCATCGCTTCGAACGGCTCATGGGGGTGACCAATGGCGGCGTCATGCTGCTCAAGGACGGCCGCCTGCTGGATGCCAACCCGATGCTGGAAACGCTCTTCGCCCAGCCGCTGGCCGAGCTGCTGGGCAAGCCCCTGGCGCACCTGTTCGAGACCTGTGACGACCTCGCCACGCAGATGGCCGACGCCGACAGCCGCCCCCACGACCACCAGGCGATCCGGGGTGACGGCAGCCGCTTCGCCGCCGAACTCAGCGTGGCCGCCCTCGACGACGGCAGCCTGGTGGCGGAGGTCCGCGATGTCAGCCAACGCAAGGCACTGGAGGAAGAGCTGCGCCAACTGGCCTTCCGCGACCCGCTGACCGGCGCGCTGAACCGCCGGGCCTTCGCCGAGCGGGCCGAGCAGGAACGGCTGCGCTGCGCTCGTCAACACCGACCGCTGTGCCTGGCGCTTTTCGACCTGGACCACTTCAAGCAGGTCAACGACACCTACGGCCACGCCGTCGGCGACCTGGTGCTGCAGCGCTTCGCCGGGCTGTGCCGGGGTGGCATCCGCCGCACCGATCATTTCGCCCGCTTTGGCGGCGAGGAGTTCGTCCTGCTGCTGCCCGACACCAACCAGAGCCAGGCCAGTGTCCTGCTTGAACGCTTGCGCCAGCACTGGGCCGATGAGCGCCTGGATACCCCGCTGGGCATGCTGCAATCCACTGTGAGCATCGGCCTGGTGCAGATCGACGACGACGCGTCCCTGGAGGCCTGGCTGGAGCGCGCGGATGTGGGGCTTTACAAGGCCAAGAGCGAGGGGAGGAATCGACTGGTGGTTGGTTAAGCAAGGGCGGCCTATGGTGCTGCCGGTGACTTTCGTGCCCAGCTGATTGCTGAGTTCTGGTGATACTTTTGGTTTCGCCCACCCGGGCGAGTCCCTTTTCCAATCGTTGAAAAGGAACCAAAAAACTTGCCCCTCCATACGGGTCTGGCTGAAGCCAGACTTCCCTCGCTCCATCATCGTTCCAGGGGCACGCGCTGACGGGCCATCCCTGGCCCGACATCGCTCTCGCGACATCCATGTCGCTCAACCCCCTACACGACGATTCGCTCGGCCTCCTGGGAAGGGGCGTTTGGCGGCTGCTCCAACTCTCTTCGTTCGACCTCTCACATCGGCGTGCGCACAGCTTGCCGTAGGATGGCGTAGAGCGGAGCGAAACCCATGCGGTGGAGCGTTGATTAGTGGAGCTTCGATCAGGCCACCGCCCTCTCCGCGCGCTTCTCTTCCTCCAGCTCGCGCACCAGCGGCAGCACATGCTGGCCGAAGTACTCCACCTCTTCGTGGAAGTGCAGGAAGCCGGAGAGGATCAGGTCCACGCCCACGGCCTTGAGGGCGACGATGCGTTCGGCGATCTGCCGGGGCGTGCCGATGAGGTTGGTCTTGAAGCCGTCGTTGTATTGCACCAGGTCCTCGAAGCTGGACTTGGCCCAGTTGCCTTCGCCCTCGGGGCTGGCGGCGCCGGCGTTCTTCACTTCGGCGCCGAAGGCGTTGACCGCGTCCGGGTTGGCCTTGTCGATGATTTCCTGCAGCACCGCGCGGGCTTCTGCTTCGGTGTCGCGGGCGATGATGAAGGCGTTGACCCCGACCTTCACCGAATGGCCGTTGGCCGCAGCCTTGGCGCGGATGTCGTCGACCTGCGCCTTGATGCCTTCCACGCTGTTGCCGTTGGTGAAGTACCAGTCCGACACGCGCGAGGCCATGTCGCGGGCGGCCCGCGAGCTGCCGCCCTGGAAGATTTCCGGGTGCGGCTGCTGCAGCGGCTTGGGCTTGAGGCTGTAGTTGCGCAAGCGGTAGAAGTCGCCGTTGAAGGTGAAGTCGTCCTGGGTCCAGATGCCCTTGAGGGCGCGGATGAATTCCTCCGAGCGGCGGTAGCGCTCGTCATGGTCCAGCCAGGGTTCGCCGATGGCGTGGAACTCGCCCCGGAACCAGCCGGACACCACGTTGATGGCGATGCGGCCGTTGCTGAGGTGGTCGATGGTGGCCAGCTGCTTGGCCGCCAGCACCGGGTTCCATGGGCCGGGCAGGATGGCGGCGATGACCTTGAGCCGCTCGGTAACGGCCAGCAGCGCGTGGCTGATGGCCACCGATTCGTGCTGGTTCTCGGCGCCGTAGCCGGCGGTGAAGCGGATCTGCGACAGGGCGTAGTCGAAGCCCGCGCGCTCGGCGATCTGCGCCAGCTTGCGGTTGTAGTCGGCGTCCCAACTGGTGCGCTGCTCGATGTTGCTGACCACCAGGCCGCCACTGACATTGGGCACCCAGTAGGCGAAGCGGATCGGTTGCTGGCTCATGGCATTGACTCCTCGGGGCTTGGGAATTCAGGCGGCGCGATCGGCCGCGTGGTGGAAGAAGGCGAGCACCGGCTCCAGCGCCCGCTCGATGCGCTCGAGCTGGGCGGGGTCGGTGAGTTGGTGATCGGTGAAGGCCTCGGTGGTGGCGTAGAGGCCATAGGGCAAGGTGTGCGCCTGGAAGAAGGCGAACAGCGGGCGCAGCTGGTGGTCGATCACCAGGGCATGGCGCTCGCCCCCGCCGGTGGCGGCCAACAGTACCGGCACGCCCTTGAGGGCCTGGTAGTCCACCAGGTCGAACAGGTGCTTGAACAAGCCGGTGTAGGAGGCGCGATAGACGGGGCTGCCGGCGATGATCAGCTCGGCGTTCTCGATGGCCTGCAGGTGCGGCAGCAGCGCCGGTGAGGCCGTGTCGCGCTCCAGCGAGCCGGCCAGTCCCCCGGCGATATCGGCGACGCGGATCCAGTGCACCTCGATGGCCAGGCGCGCCTGCAAACGCTCCACCAGCGCCTGCAGCAAACCATGGGTGCGCGACGGGTTGCGCAGGCTGCCCGAGACCACCACCACTCTTATCGTTCGACTCATTCCAACCTCTCGTCACGGCGACGTGCATGTAGGGAGGTCAGAGCAGTAGTCGTGCCAATGCAGAAAACACAGCGGGATCAAGCAGATAGGAAAAACCGCCAACAGCTGCGCTGTTGGGTGCCTAGCAGGATGCTGAACAGCTGTTGCCCCAGCAACAGCCGTTCCCGCCAATACCGACGCATCCCGGGTGGAGGTCGCTCTTTACTTCCACCAGCGGTGCCGCAGGTGATCACTATGGTTGAGCGACATGTAGGTCGGGTGAAACCCGGCGCGCGGTGCCCTCTCAATCGCGAATGAATTCGCTCCTACAAAAAGCGGCGGCGCTGCGCGTCGCTTGGCGAGTGAAGTCGCCCCTACACAGCACCTGCCAGGGCATGACTGCGGTGCCGCACCGGGCTGCGAATGGTGGACGGGTGGAGCGTCGTCCACCCTACCGAACGGTCATGGCGTGGCAGTGGGCTCGGGGTCTTCATCGCGGCGGTATATCCAGCGGTACAGCGCCGGCAGCACCAGCAGGGTGAGCACGGTGGAGGAGAGAATCCCACCGATCACCACCGTCGCCAGGGGGCGCTGCACTTCGGCGCCGGTGCCGGTGGCCAGGGCCATGGGCACGAAGCCGAGGGAGGCCACCAGCGCCGTCATCAGTACCGGACGCAGGCGCGTCAGGGCGCCTTCGATAACGGCCTCGTGCAGGGGACGACCCTCCTCGCGCAGGTTGCGGATGAAGGCGATCATCACCAGGCCGTTGAGCACCGCCACACCGGACAGGGCGATGAAACCCACCCCCGCCGAGATCGACAGCGGGATGTCCCGCAGCCACAACGCCAGAACACCGCCGGTGAGGGCGAAGGGAATGCCGGTGAACACCAGCAGCCCGTCGCGGATGTTGTTGAACATCATGAACAGCAGCACGAAGACCAGCAGCAGCGCCACCGGCACCACCACCTGCAAGCGCTTGGCCGCCGATTGCAGTTGCTCGAACTGCCCGCCCCAGGTGGTCCAGTAGCCGGCGGGCACCTTCACTTCGCGCTCCAGGCGGCTGGCCGCCTCCTCCACGAAGGAGCCGATATCACGCCCGCGCACGTTGGCGCTGACCACCACCAGGCGCTTGCCGTTCTCGCGGCTGACCTGGTTGGGGCCGAGTACCAGGTCGAGGCTGGCCACCTCCGCCAAGCTGATGAAGGCGATGCGCTCCGAGCCGCTGCCCGGCAGCGGCGGCACCGGGATGAGCAGGCGCGAGAGGCCGTCGATATCAGTGCGCAGCGGGTCGGCCAGGCGCACCACCATGTCGAAGCGGCGGTCGCCCTCGAACAGAGTGCCCGCCTTCTGCCCACCCACCGCCACGGCGATGGTGTCCTGCACGTCGCCGGCATTGAGGCCGTAGCGCGCGGCCTTGTCGCGGTCGATGTTAATGGTCAGCACCGGCAGGCCCGAGGTCTGCTCGATCTTGACCTCCGAGGCGCCGGCAACGCCCTCCAGGGCCTGGGCTATCTCGCCGGCGGTGCGGTTGAGTACGGCCATGTCGTCGCCGAAGACCTTCACCGCCACGTCGCTGCGCACGCCGGAGATCAGTTCGTTGAAGCGCAGCTGGATGGGCTGCGACAGCTCATGGTTGCTGCCCGGCACCGAGGCGGCGACGCGCTGCAGGTCGGCGATGATCGCCTCGCGGGGCTTGCCCGGGTCGGGCCATTGGTCCTTGGGCTTGAGCATCACGTAGGCGTCGGAAATGTTCGGCGGCATCGGGTCGGAGGCGATCTCCGCGGTGCCGGTGCGGGCGAACACCCGCTCGATTTCCGGCACCTGGGCGATCAGCGCCTTTTCCAGGCGCGCCTGCATGTCCACCGACTGGGTGAGGCTGGTGCCGGGTACCCGCAGCGCCTGCAGGGCGAAGTCCCCCTCGCTGAGGCTGGGCACGAACTCGCTGCCCATGCGGCTGGCCAGCACGCCGGACATCAGCACCAGCAGCAAGGCGCCGCCGAACACCGGCATGCGGTGACCCATTACCCAGCCCAGCACCGGCTCATAGCCACGGCGCGCCAGGCGCATCACGGCGTTCTCCTCCTCCTTGACCTTGCCGGTGACGAACAGCGCGATGGCCGCCGGCACGAAGGTCACCGAGAGGATCATCGCCCCCAGCAGCGCCGTGACCACGGTGAAGGCCATGGGGTGGAACATTTTCCCCTCCACCCCGGTGAGAGCGAAGATCGGCAGGTACACGACCATGATGATCAGCTGGCCGAAGATCAGCGCGCGGCGCGCTTCCTTCGAGGCGGCGAACACCTCGTGCAGGCGCTCGGAGCGGGTCAACATGCGGCCGTGGTGCTGCTGCGCATGGGCCAGGCGGCGGATGGCGTTCTCCACGATCACCACCGCGCCGTCGACGATGATGCCGAAATCCAGCGCCCCGAGGCTCATGAGGTTGGCGCTGACCTTGTTGCCGAACATGCCGGTGAAGGTGAACAGCATCGACAGCGGGATCACCATCGCGGTGATCAGTGCCGCGCGGATGTTGCCGAGGAACAGGAAGAGCACCGCCACCACCAGGATGGCGCCCTCGATGAGGTTCTTCTTCACCGTGGCGATGGCCTTGTCCACCAGCTGGGTGCGGTCGTAGACCGGTACCGCGACCACGCCCTCGGGCAGCGAGCGGTTGATTTCGTCGAGGCGCGCCGCCACCGCCTGGGAAACGGCACGGCTGTTCTCGCCGATGAGCATGAACACCGTACCCAGCACCACCTCGCGGCCGTTCTCGGTGGCCGCCCCGGTGCGCAGCTCGCGGCCGATCTGCACCTCGGCCACCTGGCTGACGCGGATCGGCGTGCCCGCCACATTGGCGATGACGATGTTGGCGATGTCGGCCAGGTCCTTCACCTGCCCCGGCGCGCGCACCAGCAGCTGCTCGCCGTTGCGCTCGATGAAACCGGCGCCGACGTTGGCGTTGTTGCGCTCCAGGGCCGTGAGCAGGTCCACCAGGGTCAGGCCGTAGGCGGCCAGGCGCTTGGGATCGGGGGCGACCTGGAATTCCTTGGCATAGCCGCCGATGGTGTTGATCTCCGCCACGCCGGGCACGTTGCGCAGCTGCGGCTTGATGATCCAGTCCTGGATCACCCGCAGGTCGGTGGGCGTGTAGGCCGTGCCGTCCTCCTTCAGCGCGCCGTCCTCGGCTTCCACCGTCCACAGGAAGATCTCGCCGAGGCCGGTGGAAATCGGCCCCATCACCGCCTCGGCGCCTTCGGGCAACTGCTCCCGGGCCACCTGCAGGCGCTCGTTGATCAGCTGCCGGGCGAAGTACAGGTCGGTGCCGTCCTCGAAGATCACCGTGACCTGGGAGAAGCCCGAGCGCGACAGCGAGCGGGTCTGCTTCAGGTGCGGCAGGCCGGCCATGGCCGTCTCGATGGGAAAGGTGATGCGCTGTTCGGTTTCCAGCGGCGAGAAGCCGGCGGCGGCGGTGTTGATCTGCACCTGCACGTTGGTGATATCGGGTACGGCGTCGATGGGCAGCTTCTGGTAGCTGGCGACGCCAAGCCCGGCCATGGCCAACACCAGCAGCAACACGATGATGCGCTGCTCGATGGCGAACTGGATGATGCGTTCGAACATGTCGTGGTCTCGTGGTGGCGGTCAGTGGGCGTGGTCGGCCGAGCCCTTGCCCAGCTCCGACTTGAGGATGAAGCTGCCCTCGGCGGCCACGGCGGTGCCGGCGGCCAGGCCTTCGGTCACCTCGACGAAGCCGTCGCTGCGGGTGCCGAGGCTGACGGGCTGCGCGACGAAGCCTTCCGCCACCTGCACGAACACGCTGGGGCGCTCCTCGATGCTCTGTACCGCCTGCTCCGGCACGGTGACGCCGGCCTGGCTGGAAGCGGTCGCCAGCTCGATGCTGACGAACAGCCCCGGGCGCCAGGCGCCTTCCGGGTTCTTCAGCACCGCCCGCGCCGTGGCGGTGCGGGTCTGCTCGCCCAGCAGGTCGCCGATATAGGCCACCTGCCCGAGCACCTCGCTGCCCAGCTCCGGCGAGATGACCTTCACCGCGCGGCCCACCCGGGCCTCGCCCAGGTCCTTGGGCGAGAGGCTGAAGGTGGCCCACACCTGGCTGAGGTCGGACAGGGTGAACGCGTTGCTCGCCTCGCTCACCACCTCGCCGGGCACCAGGTGCTTTTCCACCACCGTGCCGGCGAAGGGCGCACGCAGCTCGTAGCGGTTGCCCTGGGCCTGTTGCCCGGCGCCGCCCACCGCGGCCAGCTTCTGCCGGGCGTTGGCGACGGCGATCTCGGCTTCCTGCAGGGCCTGCCGCGCCTGGAGGAAGTCCTGCTCGGCGGAGATGCCCTCCTTCCACAGCTGCTGCTCGCGCTGGTGGGTGGTACGAGCCAGCTCGGCGCGGCGCTCGGCGGCGGCCAGTTCGCTGCGCTGCTCGGACAGCTGCGGGCTGGCGATCACCGCCAGCAGTTGGCCCTTCTCCACCTGCTGCCCGAGGTTCACCGCCACGCTCTCCACCACCCCCGCCGTGCGCGGCACCAGGTGGGCGGTGCGGTCCTCGTCGAAGCGGATCTCCCCCGGCAGCTTCACCCGCGTATCCAGGCTGCGGGCCTGGGCGGTGGCCAGGCGGATGCCGGCAGCGGTCATCTGCTCGGCGCTCAGGGCCAGCAAGCCCTCCTCCTTGGCGTACTCGAAGCGCGCGGTGCGGCCCTCGCGCTCCACCTCCAGGGTGGCGCTGAAGAAATGCGGCTCGGCGATGCCCGTCGGGCTGACGAAGGCGCCGTCACGGGGAGAGAACGCCAGTACCTGGGTCTCCCCCGAGGCACGCCGCACGCTCATCGACACCCGGCTTTGCCCGTCGGCGACGATGCGGCGACCGGCACGGGACAGGTAGACGGACATGGGCACACGGCCGTCGGCGCTTTCCGGCGCCACCAGCTCGACATCGAGGTCGTCGGCGCGGAACAGCTCGCCGCCGTTGGGGCCGCGCGCGACGGGTTTCGCTTCGCCGTGGCCGTCCTCATCGTCGTGCCCAGCCTCGTCGTGGCCGGCATGCGCCTTGGCGCCCTCCCCGGCCGCACCACCGGGCATGAATGCAACCGCGCCGGCAACCACGCCGATCCCCGTTGCGAAGGCGATCGCCAGGGCCAATTTCCTGCTCATAGGTACTCCCGAAATTCAAAAGACAGGGCCCGCGCCGAGGGGCGCGGGTGATGGATGGGCCGGGCCCTCAGGCGCCGGGGCCGCCAAGGGCGGTGACGTCGCCATAGATGCGCTCCAGGCGCACCCAGGCTTCGGTGGCCGAGGCCAGTGCCTGCACATAGCCGCTGCGCGCCTGGATCAGCGTGCGCTGGGCGTCCAGCACATCGAGGAAGGCCAACTTGCCCATCTCGAAGCCACGGCTGGTGCTGTCCACCGCGCTGCTGGCGGCGGGCAGGATCGTGGCGCTGAAGGCTTCCACCTCGGCGCTCGCCGCCTGCCATTGCTCCAGGGCTTCGCGCACCTCGCCACGCAGGCGCCATTCGATGGCGCGACGCTGGTCCCGCGCCTGGTCGGCACGGCGGGCCGCCGCCAGGACGTTGCCCTGGTTGCGGTTGAACAAGGGGATGGGCATGGACAGCCCCACCACATTCACCCGCTCGCGGTCCTCGGCGCTGTACTGGCTGCCGAGGCTGACGCTGAGGTCGGGGATGCGCTGGGCCTTCTCCAGCTCGAAGGCGGCGTCCTGCTGGTCGATGCCCATCTGCGCCAGGCGCAGCTCGGCACTCTCGGCCAGCGCGCCCAGCAGGCGGGCGCCAGGCGGGATGCCCGGCAGCGCGGCGGCGTCGCCGGCCAGGGCCACCGGCGCGGCGACGTCAGCGCCCAGCACCCGCTGCAACTGGGTGGTGGCACGGGCCTGCTCCTGCAGGGCACGGCGCAGCTCCAGGGCGATCTCGGCGCGCTGCACCTGGGCCCGGGTGAGTTCGATGGGCGACACCTTGCCGGCCTTGACCCGGCCCTCGGCGATGACCACGCCGCGCCCCGCCAGCGCCTGGGATTGCTCGGCCAACCCGACCCGCACCTGCGCCTGCAGCAGGCCCTGGAAGGCCTGAATGACCTCCGCCCGCAGCGCATTGCGGCTGCGCTCCAGCTCGAGCCCGGCGGCATGGATGCCCCGCTCGGCGAGCGTGGTCCTCGCGCCACGCTTGCCGCCCAGCTCGATGGGCTGGGTGATCTGCACGGTGGTGGTACGGGTGGCGCTGCGGGTGTCTTCCTGCTCCCAGGAAAGCTCCGGGTTGGGCAGCAGCGCCGCCTGCTGGCGCTCGCCCTCGGCGATGCCCAGGGCCCAGCCCGCCGCGGCGAGATCGGGGTTGTTGCGCTGCGCCTGCTCCAGCGCATCGGCCAGGGTCAAGGCGGTGGGGGCGGCGAGCGCCTGCCCCAGGGAAAGGCCCAGGCCGAGGGTGCACGCCAGGGCGCACCGCCGGAAACCGGCCGGTAATTGATCGATGACAGACACAGGTCGCTCCACTCCAAAGACCCAGAACAGGCACCGGCCACCCGAGGGGTGGATGAACGCCGGATACGCAATGGAGGGGCAATCTAGTGGGCAGGCCTTATCGTCAAGGTGACTGCAAAATTACAAATATGTAATCAACCGGCATTTAACAAAGTGCCTGTATTAACATGCACCGGCCGAGTGATTGACCGTTGAACTTCGTCATGACTCGTAACAAATAACCGCGCAACTTTTCGGCCACCGCGACTGACGATCCAGCGCCACCCAGCCGACAAGTGCGACAGCTTGCCGCACCCGTGCCAGCCGCATCAGGCGGGGCTTGACCCTGCAGCAACTACAGCCTTTAGCCTCCGCTTAACAACAACGAAGCGGCCTCTATCCGCTCGCGATGAATTCATACAAGCCGCGCGCTTGAATCAATTGAACCTCGAACTTCCAGGTAACTTGAATATGCGAATCCTGATTATCGAGGACGAGCCTAAAACTGCCGATTACTTGCACCAGGGCCTCAGTGAAAGTGGTTATGTAACCGACCGTGCCGCCACCGGTATCGATGGCCTTCACCTGGTCCGCCAGCACGCCTATGACCTGGTGATACTGGATGTGAACCTGCCCGAGATCGACGGCTGGGGTGTGCTGGAAAGCATCCGCCGCACCAGCAACACACGGGTGATGATGCTCACCGCCCGGGGCCGCCTGGCGGACAAGGTGCGGGGCCTGGACCTGGGCGCCGACGACTACCTGGTCAAGCCCTTCGAATTCCCCGAGCTGCTGGCGCGGGTGCGCTCGCTGCTGCGCCGCACCGAGCAGGTGCCCATCCCCGACGTGCTCAAGGTCTCCGACCTGGAGCTGGACCCGGGCCGCCATCGGGCCTTCCGCGGCGAGCAGCGCATCGACCTGACCACCAAGGAGTTCGCCCTGCTGCACCTGCTGATGCGCCGCTCGGGCGAGGTGCTGTCGCGCACCCAGATCATCTCGCTGGTGTGGGACATGAACTTCGACTGCGACACCAATGTTGTGGAGGTCTCCATCCGCCGCCTGCGGGCGAAGATCGACGACCCCTTCGACAACAAGCTGATCCACACCCTGCGTGGCGTCGGCTACGTGCTGGAGGACCGCCCATGAAGCCCGCCAGCCTGTCGCTGCGCCTGGGGGTTTCGGTGGCACTCATGGGCGCCGCGCTGGTGGTGCTGCTGGCGGTGGCGGCCTATTTCGCGCTGCTCCACGAACTCTCGTCCCTGGCCCGCGACGGCCTGCGGGACAAGATCGAGCAGATCGAACACCGCCTGGAGGAAGACCGCCTCACCCCCACCGGCCTGCTCGGCAAGCCCCACGGCCTGCTCGACCTGGTGCTCGGCCACGACAACCTGCAACTGGCCATCTACCAGGCCGGCGCCAACGGCCGCCTATTGCTGGACGTGAGCGACCGCGCCCTGGCCAGCGGCCCGTTGCCGGCGGTGACGGAGGTGATCCGCTACCACGAGGCCCGCGACGACTTCGGCCACGCCACCCTCACCGCCGCCACCAAGGTGCGCCTGGATGACGGCACGCCGGTGATCATCCAGCTGACCATGGACCGCACCGTCGACCAGACGCTGCTCAACGCCTACCTGCGCTCGACGCTCTATGCCCTGCCCCTGCTGCTGCTGGTGATCGGCATGGGCGCCTGGTGGATCGTCCAGCGCGGGCTGCGGCCGTTGCGCCAGTTCCGCAAGGTGGCCTCGCTGGTGTCCACCCAGGACCTGACCCACCGCATCCCCGTGGAGCGCCTGCCCCAGGAACTGGCGGACCTCGCCCAGGGCATCAACTTCATGCTCCACCGCCTGGACGGCGGCGTGCAGCAGCTTTCGCAGTTCTCCGACGACCTTGCCCACGAGCTGCGCTCGCCCATCACCAACCTGATGGGCAAGGCCCAGGTGACCCTTTCCCGCGAGCGGCCGCCGGAGGCCTACAAGGAGGTGCTGGAGTGCTGCACCGAGGAGCTGGGGCGGGTCACCCGCATCGTCACCGACATGCTGTTTCTCGCCCACGTCAGCCACCCCGCCTCCCTGGTGCCCTTCGAGAGCATCACGCTGGAAGACGAGGCACGGCGCGTGGCCGACCTGTTCAGCATCTCGGCGGAGGAGCGACGCATCGACATCGCCGTCGCCGGCAGCGGCACCACCCGGGGCGACCGGCTGATGATCCAACGCGCCCTGTCCAACCTGCTGTCCAACGCCATCCGCCACAGCCCGGCCGGCAGCCAGATCTCCATCGTCATCGAACGGCACACGGACAAGGTCTCCATCGCCGTGGGCAACCCCGGCATCGGCATTCCCGCCCAGCACCTGCCGCACCTCTTCGAGCGTTTCTACCGGGTGGACAGCGGCCGCTCCCGCGCCGAGGGCGGCACCGGCCTGGGGCTGGCCATCGTGCGTTCGATCATGAGCCTGCACCAGGGCAGCGTCGAAGCCAGCAGCCTGCCGGGCAGCTTCACCCTGTTCCGCCTGGTGTTTCCCGCACGGGGGTGATCAGAGGGTACGTGCCCCGGCACACCTCCGATTGGTGGGGTCCGTAGGATGGCGTAGAGCGCAGCGAAACCCATCAATCCAAGGCCCCCGTCCGCACCGTGCCCATTGGCAACACCGGCAGCATGGGTTTCGCTTCGCTCTACCCATCCTACGGGGCTACGCACGAATCAACCCCGCGCCCGCTCGGGCGGATGCTCCGCGCATAAAAAAGGCGCCCACCAGGGCGCCCAAGGATTCACCTCTTCCAAAGGAGCATCACTGCTTCAAAGGTGAATGAGTGGAAGTATGCGAAAGCGAAAATGACGGGACCGTGGTCGGCGAATTACAAATCCGTCATCTTCGCCAAGGCCCGCCGCGCTAGAGCACGCTGAGCGGGTATTCGACGATGAGGCGGAACTCGTCCAGGTCCGATTCGAACTGGGTGGCGCGGGTGTTGGCCTGGCGGATGCGGAACAACATGTCCTTCAGCGAACCGCTCTGCACCACGTACTTCGCCTCGATGTCACGCTCCCAGCGCTTCTGGTCGGTGAGCGGATTGCCATCCGCGTCGCGGCGCATGTAGGTGGCGTTGGCGTTGCTGTAATCGGCGTCGGTGCCCTTGCCGTAGCGGGTCATGAACGACAGCCCCGGGACGCCAAAGGCCGCCATGTCCAGGTCATAGCGCACCATCCACGAGCGCTCCTTCGGCGAGTTGAAGTCCGAATACTGGATGGAGTTGTCGAGGTAGATGGAATCCGACTGGCGCAGGTAGTCGAAGTCGTCGTCGCCGTTGTTGCGCTGGTGGGTCAGGGCCAGGGTATGGGCGCCGAAACGCACGCCGACCTTGCCGCTCCAGATGGTGTTGTTGAACTCGCCGAGCTGCTGGCTGCCCTCGTCCACCGCCCTGTAGAGGTTGAAGCCGCCGATCAGCGACACCTGGTCGTTCAACGGGTAGCTCAGGGAGGTGCCGACGTAGTACTGGTCCCAGACATCCTTCAGGCGAGCGCTGTAGGCGCTGAGGCTGACATGGTCGTTCAGCACATAGTCGCCGCCGAAGTAACCGACCCAGGGCGAATCGACGCCGCCGGCATAGAAGGTGGCGAAGTTGTCGCGCATGTTGCTCGACACCGGCTGGCTCATGGCGTGCAGGCGACCGCCCTGCAGGGTCAGCCCATCGATGCTGTTGTTGGCCAGGGTGATGCCGCGGAAGGATTCGGGCAGCAGCCGCGAGTCGCCGTACTGCACCACCGGAGTGACCGGGAAGACGTCACCCACCTTGATCACGGTGTCGAAAGCGCGGACCTTGGCCGCCCCGCCGACCTTGGTGTATTCGTCCCGCGCATCGCCCGCGCTGTCCACGGGCAGCACGTCGAAGGAGCTGCGCGCGCCGTTGCGGCCGCCGCCGGTGTCCAGCTTCAGGCCGAGCATGGCGAAGGCATCCACGCCGAAGCCGACGGTGCCCTGGGTGAAGCCGGATTCGAATTTGCCGATCACCGCGTGTGCCCAGGTTTCGGAGTAACCCGCACCGCCGGCACCCTCCTCGCCATTGCGGTTATCGCGGTTGAAGTAGAAGTTGCGGTTGAGGACGCTCAGGCTGCTGCCTTCGATAAAGCCTTCCTTCTGCTCTTCGGCATGAACGAGCGGGCTGACCCCGAGAATGGCGGAAACGACGGCAAGCGACAGCTTGGCTTTTCTGTTCATCTATTGCTCCTGGCGAATGGCAGTTCTTATTGATCTGGGCGGGCCGTTATGGATTGTTCGAATGAATGCGACCGCGCCTTATCGTCACTGCCGGGAGCTAACGCCAGGATGATTGGAAGATTACAATTCTGAAAGGCAACACCCCGCCCAGGCCTTGAACGCCGGGGCCTTCACCGCGCACCGGCAAGATTGCAGCAATGTAATGTCCGGCTCATGCCCCTGTTAGTTTCACCTCCGTAGCATCAGGCCCACTTCGCATCGCAACTCCCATCCGACATGCGAACTTCAAGAGGCCTGCCCATGAAAAAGATCCATTACGCCCTCATCGCCCTGCTCGCTCTCGGCAGCGCGCCCGCCTTCGCCAAGGGCGACGGCTTCGACCGTTCCTACCAGTTCAACCAGAAGGTGCGCGAAGACCAGCAGCGCCTGTGGGGCAAGAAGAACGCCGAAGTGGCGGACGCCGGCCAGCAACCGGCCAAGCGCAGCGAGCCGCCAGCCACCGTGGCAGACCGCAAGCACGACGGCGAGTGATGCCTCAGCCGCCCTGGTGACCACCGGGCGGCGATCGTTCGCGGTTATTGCAGTGCGCAGGGGCAGATCGCTATCATGAGAATAATTCTCACTCATGAGCCTGGGTCTTCTCCCTGCGACACTGCCCCATGCCAGCGGCCGAACCTCCCTTCCAGCAAGCCATCCATACGCTCTACAGCGACCATCACGGTTGGCTGTTCGCCTGGCTGCGCAAGAAGCTCGGCTGTTCGCACAATGCCGCCGACCTGGCCCAGGACACCTTCGCGCGCATCCTCTCGTCCCGCGAAATCATCGGCAGCGTCCGCGAGCCCCGCGCCTTCCTCACCACCACCGCACGGCGCCTGGTGATCGACCGGGCGCGGCGCAAGCAGATCGAAGACGCCTACCTGCGCGAACTGGCGCTGACCGCCGAGACACTGGCGGGCTTCCAGTCGCCGGAGCAGATCCTCACCACCCTCGAAGCGCTGGAACAGATCGCCTTCGTGCTCGAAGAGCTCAGCGCCAAGCAGCGCCAGGCCTTCCTGCTGTATTTTCTCGACGGCCACACCCAGCCCGAGATCGCCACGCAGATGGCCATTTCCGAGCGCATGGTGCGCAAGCACTTGATGCAGGCGCTGCTGCATTGCAGCAATGCGCTGGACCTCTGAGCCACCATGCCCAGCCCCGAATCGATCAACGAACAAGCCGCCAACTGGCTGATCCAGCTCAACGAGCCGGGGGCCGATGCACGGCTACGCGAAGAATTCGACCGCTGGAAGCGCCTCGACCCGCGCCACGCCACCGCGGCGGACCGGCTGCAGGGTTTCATCGGCCAGATGTCCGCCTTGCGCCCGCAGAAGGCCTCGGTGCATGCCGCGCTGGACGCCGCCTTCACCAGCCGCAAGAAGCCCTACCGCAACAAACGCAGCGCTGCCGCCCTGCTCCTGCTCTTCGCCTTGCTGCTGCCCGGCTGGGCGCTGTGGCGCAGCGAATTGCCGGACTACCTGCTGGCCGACCTGCGCACCCGCCCGGCGCAGTGGCTCAGCCAGCGCCTGCCGGACCAGTCGCAACTCACCCTCAACGGCAACAGCGCGGTGGACCTGCACTTCGATGGCACGCAACGGCGCATCGAGTTGCTGCGCGGCGAAGTGCTGGTGGAGGTGGCCCACGACCCGTCGCGGCCCTTTATCGTCGAGACCGAACAGGGCCGGATGCGCGCCCTGGGCACGCGCTTCGTGGTCACCCGGGAGAACGGCGTCACCCTGCTGACGATGCTCGAATCCCGCGTAGCGGCCACTGCCGGCGACAACCCGGCAGCGGTGGAAGTCGGCGCCGGCGAGCGGGCGCGCATCACCCGTGCGGCCGTGCAGCGGCTGGCACCGGTGGACACCCGCAGCGTCGAAGATGCCTGGCGCCACCACCAGTTGGTGGTGAAGGACCAGCCGCTGCCGGACGTGCTCGACCAGTTGGCGCGGCAGTTCCCCGGCCATGTGCAGTTCGACCGCGAGGCCCTCGCGGACCTGCGCGTCTCTGCCGTGCTGCCGTTGGATGACAGCACCCGCGCGCTGAACCTCATCGCCGAGGCGCTGCCGGTGAAGGTCCGTGAATTCACGCCCTGGCTGGTACTGGTCACACGTAAAACCGAACACTGAAAAAAATGCGCGGAGGGTGTTCCGGGTTTTCCGTCTCGCCCGTCAAGGACGGTAGAAACCAACAATCAGGGGCCCTACCGACCATGCGCACCACCCTCTCGCGCGCTGCCAGCGCGCCGCTCGCCCATACCGTCACCCCGCTCGCCCTGGCCATCCAGCTGACCTTCGCCGCCCTGCTCGGCGTCACCGTCGCCGGCCCGGCACTGGCGCAGAACGCCGAACAGGCCCAGCGCCGCTTCGACGTCGACGCAGGCCCGCTGGCCGATGCGCTGAACCGCTTCGCCCAGCAGGCGGGCGTGGCCATCCTCTTCGAAACGCAAAGCGTGGCCGGCCGCAACAGCGCGGGCCTGCACGGCTCGTACAGCATTGCGGAGGGGTTCGCCACCTTGCTGCAGGGCAGCGGGTTCGCCGCCAGCCAGGGCAGCAACGGCTATGTGCTGGTGCCCCTGGGCAACGGCGGCAGCCTGGAACTGGGCGCCACCACCATCAACGGAGCCAGCGACGAGAGCGCCACCGCCCATGTGGTCGGCTACGTGGCCAAGCGCAACCTGAGCGCCACCAAGACCGACACGCCCATCATCGAAACACCGCAGTCGCTGTCGGTGGCCACCAGCGATGAAATCCGTGATCGCCAGGCGGAAACCCTGTCCCAGGCGCTCAATCTGACGCCCGGTTTCACCAGCCAGCCCACCAGTTTCAACCGCACTTCGGACCGCTTCCGCATCCGTGGTTTCGATGTGGAATCCGCCACCGGCGGCTCCCTGCGGGACGGGCTGCGCCTGCAGAACAACTCCTACGATGGCGTACAGGAGCCTTACGGCCTGGAGCGCGCGGAGGTGATACGCGGCGCCGCCTCGGTGCTCTATGGCCAGCTCTCGCCGGGCGGCCTGATCAACGCCGTGAGCAAGCGCCCCACCCGCACGCCCTACCACGAAGTGAACCTGCAGCTGGGCCAGGACGACCGTCGCCAGGTATCGGCCGACCTCAGCGGCCCCCTGGGCGACAGCGAGACCCTGAGCTATCGCCTCACGGTGCTGGACCGCGACAGCTCCACCCCGCAGGACCACATCGACAACGACAAGCTCTACATCGCTCCTGCGCTTACCTGGCAGCCCGACGAAGACACCTCGCTGACCCTGCTGTCGTTCTACCAGAAGACCCGCACCGGGTTCTCCGCCCCGCTCGCCTACCAACTGGTGCAAGGCGTCGGCAACAGCCCTTACCAGATCGGCCGGCACGACTTCATCGGTGAGCCCGACTACGACAAGATGGACGGCGAGATGTCGACCATCGGCTATGAGTTCGAGCACCGCTTCGACGAGCACACGCGCATCGCCCACAAGCTGCGCTACTACGAGTCGGAGGTCGAATGGGACTACCTGCAGATCAGCACCAATGCCGCCACCCTGCCCCAGGTGCAAAGCACCGGCGTGCTGCGCCGCCAGTACAGCGACCGCACCGAGCGCTCGCGCGGCATCGCCAGCGACACCAACGTCGAATCCACCTGGCAGTTCGGTGACTGGCGCCACGTGCTGCTGGTCGGCTTCGACGGCTACGACACCTCCTACGACTCGCACAACTTCCGTGGCAACGCACCGTCGCTGGACCTGACCCGCTACAACTACGGCCAGCCGGTGGTGGTGGACGACCGCCAGGCACTGGACCGTGGCTCGCAGGTCGACACCCTGCAGAAAGGCGTGTACCTGCAGGACCAGATCACCTTCGACGAACGCTGGGTCGCCGTGCTCGGCGGCCGTCACGACTGGGCCGGCCAGGACCTGGAAGCCCACCGCGACGGCACCTCGTACAGCGCCGACAACGAAGCCACCACCTGGCGTGCCGGCCTCGTCTACAAGGCCGACAACGGCCTGGCGCCCTACATCAGCTACAGCGAATCCTTCTTCCCGGTCGCCGTGGCGGATGCGCCGGGCCAAAGCTTTGCGCCCACCGAAGGCAAGCAGTACGAGATCGGCCTGCGCTACCAGCCCCAGGACAGCAACCTGCTGCTCAGCGCGGCGGTGTACGAGCTGACCCAGCGCAACGTGCTCAAGCAGAACCCGCTGACCAGCACCTACACCCAGACCGGCGAGGTGCGCTCGCGCGGGCTCGAGCTCGAAGCCCGTGCCGACCTCACCCGCAACACCAGCCTGATCACCTCCTACGCCTACGTCGACGCGCGGATCACCGACAGCACGATCGCCACGGAAGTCGGCCAGCGCAGCGAAGACACCCCCTACCACCAGGCCGCACTCTGGGCCGACTACCGCTTCGCCGATTTCGGCCTGCCGCAGCTGCGCATCGGCGGCGGTGCGCGCTACAAGGGCAGCACCCAGGCCTCCGGCATCGACTCGGGACTGCCGCCCTACACCCTGTTCGATGCCATGGCCAGCTACAGCATCGGCGACAACTGGGAAGTGACGGTCAATGCCAACAACCTGGCCAACAAGAAGTACACCTACTGCGAGTTCGCCATCTGCCGCTACGGCGACGAACGCCAGGTGGTCAGCGCGGTCAGCTACCGCTGGTAGCCGGCCGCTGCAGGCGCGCCCGGCCCGGCGCCGGTCAGTCCTCTGAGCGGCCCGTGCCTTCGCGGTCGTGGGGGTAGTGGTGGGCCAGCGGGAATGGCGGCAGCCAGGCTTCGCGGCGGCTGACCCAGCTCTCGTAGGTGGGCAGCAACTGGTCGGGGGCGTCGAGGCAACCGAGGTTCACCTCGATTTCATCACCCGTGCGCGAGTACACCGACGAGCCGCAGCGCGGGCAGAAACAGCGCCCGGCGTAGTCATGGGTTTCGCCCTCGATGGCCACGGCGGCCTCGGGGAATATCGCCGAGGCGTGGAACAGCGCGCCGTGGTGCTTGCGGCAATCCAGGCAGTGGCAGAGGCCGACCCGGTAGGGCCGACCGCTCGCCACCAGCCTTACGCGGCCGCACAGGCAGCCGCCGCTGAATCGCTCCATGTGCCGTCCCTCCGCTGCAGGGCCCTGGGTGGTTTCAGATGCGCAGGCCGGGCCGGCGCCGGGTCAGCTCCTGGATCATCGCGCTGGCGATCACCGCCGTGGGCAGCAAGGTTTGCGGGGCGCCCGGCCCCTTGAGGCGATAGCCACGGATTTCCGTCGAACCGTCCTGCCGCACCGCCAACCACTGCACCACGCTGAACTCTCCCTTGGTGAAAACCGTCGCGCCTGAATGTTCCATCACTCGTCCTGATCACTGAAAAGCAGAACGGTCGAGCGTAGACGCTGAGCCCCGGAGCGCAAGTTAGAGCGGGTGTGGGCCGACCGCAGGCTTGACCCTGGAGTAGCTACAGCCTTCATGCTGCGCAGAAACCCCCCAGGAGAAACGACGATGGATTGGCTGGAGAAACGCGTTCCCCCCTTGATGGTCGCAGGTGCGTTCGCCCTGCTGATGGCACTGCTGGCGCAACCGGTTCCGCCCATCGGGGTGGCACAGGCCTGGCGCCTGGTGATGGCGCTGGTGTTGTTGCTGGTGGGGCTGGGCATCTGCCTGGCGGGGGTGGCGAGCTTCCGGCTCGCGCAGACCACGGTCAACCCGCTGGCGCCGGAACAGGCCACGGCCCTGGTGCAGAGCGGCATCTACCGCTACACACGCAACCCCATGTACCTGGGGTTCGCCCTGGTGCTGCTGGCCTGGGCGGCGCTGCTGGCCGCGCCACTGAGCCTGCTCGGCGTGGCCGGCTTCGTGCTGTACCTCGACCGCTTGCAGATCGCCCCGGAGGAACGCGCCCTGGCCGAGTTGTTCGGCGCCGAGTACGCGGGCTACTGCAAACGGGTGCGGCGCTGGCTCTGAACCCGCGCCGCACGCCCTGCCCTACACCCCCTTGGTGGAGGGCAGCAGCACGGTGAGGATGCCCAGCAGCGGCAGGAAGGAGCAGAGGAAGAACACGTGCTCGATGCCGTGGATGTCGGCCAGGTGGCCGAGCAGCGCGCCACCGATGCCGCCGAAGCCGAACATCAGGCCGAAGAACACGCCGGCGATCATGCCCACGTTGCCCGGCACCAGTTCCTGGGCGAAGACCACGATGGCCGAGAACGCCGAGGCCAGGATGAAGCCGATGATCATGCTCAGCACGCCGGTCCAGAACAGGTCGACGTGGGGCAGCGCCAGGGTGAAGGGCGCCACGCCGAGGATGGAAAACCAGATCACCTTCTTGCGCCCGATGCGGTCGCCGATGGGGCCACCGAAGAAGGTGCCGGCCGCCACCGCGCCGAGGAACAGGAAGAGGTACAGCTGCGAGCTGGCCACCGAGAGATCGAACTTCTCGATCAGGTAGAAGGTGAAGTAGCTGGTGAGG
This sequence comes from Pseudomonas sp. PDM13, assembly GCF_025685765.1. Lineage (NCBI taxonomy): Bacteria > Pseudomonadati > Pseudomonadota > Gammaproteobacteria > Pseudomonadales > Pseudomonadaceae > Pseudomonas > Pseudomonas sp. PDM13. The sequence continues at coordinate 207,974 of NZ_JAOTQU010000007.1, forward strand.
CTGGCCATGTAGAAGTACTTGGAGAACACCAGCAGCGCCAGGATCACCAGGGCGAAGGTCACCCGGCGCTTGGACAGCCCGTGGGTGGCAACGCCGCCCTGCTTGAGGCGGAACAGGTTGAGGTGGTTGCGGTACCAGCGGCTCAGCCCGTAAAGCACGAGGATGGAGAAGGCCGCGAACAGCCCGAACCAGGCCACGTGGCCCTGGCCGTAGGGGATGATGATGGCGGCGGCCAGCAAGGGGCCGAAGGCACTGCCGGCGTTACCGCCCACCTGGAAGGTGGACTGCGCCAGGCCGAAGCGCCCGCCCGAGGCCAGCCGTGCGATGCGCGAGGCCTCCGGGTGGAAGGTGGATGAGCCGATGCCCACCAGCGCCGAGGCCATGAGGATGGCCGGGAAGGAGCCGACCACGGCCAGCAGCAGGATGCCCACCAGGGTGCACAGCGAGCCGACCGGCAGCAGCCAGGGCTTGGGGTGGCGGTCGGTGTAGTAGCCCACCCAGGGTTGCAGCAGCGAGGCGGTGAGCTGGAAGGTCAGGGTGATCAGCCCCACCTGGGTGAAGCTCAGCCCGTAGCTGGCCTTGAGCATCGGGTAGATCGACGGCAGCACCGCCTGGATCAGGTCGTTGATCAGGTGCGCCAGCGCGCAGGCGCCGATCACACGCATGACCAGCGGGCTGGCTTGGCTCGCGACCGAAGGGGCCGCCAGGGGGGAGGCGGTGGAACTGACGGACATGGCACGCTTCCAGGCAAAGGCAGCGCCGCTCCACAGCCGCCGGGGCCGTGAAATCACGCTGCTGGTTCTCAGGATTCGGCGCTATCCTAAGGCCCGCCCAACCGCCTGTCTCGCGCAATCCGGTCAACAACCATCGCGAAAAAGACATCATGATCAAGCCCCTCGACACTTTCCTGAGCGAGATCGACGCCGCGCCCTGGCCCCTGCGCAGCAGCGCCACCGACTACCCGGCGGACTGGTTCATCCAGCCCCACTCGCACAACAAGCACCAGCTGATCTACGCCATCCAGGGCGTGATGGTGGTGCACTCGGCGATGAACCAATGGACGGTGCCCCCCAGCCGCGGCATCTGGATGCCCTGCGGGCAGGTGCACTCCATCCGCTGCGTGGGCGCGCTGAAGATGCGCAGCGTGTTCGTGCGCCCGGACATCGCCCTGGACCTGCCCCTCGAATCGAAGGCGGTGAGCATCTCGGCGCTGCTCAGCGAACTGATCCAGGCCTCCATCGGCATCACCGAGTCCTATGCGCCGGACTCCCGCGAAGGGCGGGTGATGAGCCTCATCCTCGATGAGCTGAAGATCCTCCCCACCCTCCCCCTGCACCTGCCGCAACCGGCGGACCGACGCATCCAGGGCATCTGCGCGGCGCTGCAACAGGACCCCGGCGACGGCTCCACCCTGGCAGACTGGAGCGCCCGGCTGGGCCTGGACGAGAAGACCATCCAGCGCCTGTTCCAGAAAGGCACCGGGATGACCTTCGGCCAATGGCGCCAGCAGGCCCGCCTGCTGCTCGCCCTGGAGCGCATCGCCCTGGGCGAGAAGATCATCGACGTGGCCGGCCAGCTCGGCTACGAAAGCCCCAGCGCCTTCACCACCATGTTCAAGAAGCAGTTCGGCATCACGCCCAGCAACTTCTTCAAATGAGCCGCCCGCTGCGGGCGACGCTACAATGGCGCCCGCGCCGATTCCCCCGATCGGGCACGCCCGGAGTCAGCTGCACATGTTCACCCTCGTAACCCTGGATAACCCGCCGCCCGAGTCCCTGAAGAGCCAGGTGCTGCAGATGGTGGTGGACTACTTCAGCGACATCAGCCCGGTTCCGCTGACGCCCAGCAACCCGCTCTACCAGCTGTACCAGTACGTGATCGGCTACGAGGTGCACCTGTACCTGCAGGCCATGGACAGCGCCCAGGCCAGCGGCGCGCGGCTGGTGCTCGCCCTGGCGGACGAAGACCCCTCCCAGGTGCTGGGTTTCGCCCTGTACCTGCCCAGCCAGGACGATGCCGAGGCCTGCACCCTGGCCTACCTGGCCGTGGCCGCCAGCCACCGCCGCCACGGCATCGCCCGCGCCCTGGTGCAACGCATGCTCGAACACCGCCCCCACGCCGAACTGGCCTGCGCGGCGGGCAAGGTGCCCACCTTCGAGGCCCTCGGCTTCCGCGTGCTGGCCGCGCAGGGGCCGCACGTACTGCTCAACACCCGCGCCCAGCGCTCCAACGGCATGGTGGCGGTGCAGGACCTGGCGCCGATCTTCCAATCCAAGGAGGTGCGGCAGATCCACACCTACCTGGTGAAGCAGAACGGCCAGAAGGCCCTGAGCGAGGCCGAAAGCAAGCGCGACCGCCTGCTCGACCAGATGGCCTTCCACGCCCAGGCGCTGGTGAAAGAGCGCTTCCCGACCATTCACTGATCCACCGCTCGACACTGCCAAGGCTCCAGGGAGAGGACGTTCCATGCGTGAAAGACAATCGGCACGGTTGCTGGTGATCAGCCCGGCCGGCGAGGTGCTGCTTTTCCGTTTCGACCACCCCGACGGCCCGCTGGCCGGCGCCTGCTACTGGGCCACCCCGGGTGGCGCCCTGGAGGACGGGGAAAGCTTCGAGGCCGCGGCCATCCGCGAACTGCGGGAGGAAACCGGCATCCGCGTCGACACGCTCGCCGCCCCCGTGGGGCACCGGCAATTCCCCATGCGCCTGCCCAGTGGCGAAGAGGTGCTCGCCGTGGAGCAATACTTCCTGGTCCAGGTCCCCAGCCCGGTGATCTCCAGCGCCGAATGGACGACGCACGAGCGGCAGGTCATGACCGCTCACCGCTGGTGGTCCGAACAGGCACTGCGCGCTACGCAGGAGACGGTATGGCCCGAAGGCTTGATCGAGATGCTTGGCGATGCCGGGGTGTTCCAGAAGCCGGCATCGGCGACCGCCCCCACACAGGACAACCCGCAAAGGAATGACAGCATGACCCGCACCCTGCGCCTGGCCACCACCGAGGATATCGAGGCGCTCTTCGCCATCCGCACCAGCGTCGTGCAGAACCACCTCTCCCGCGAGCAGATGGCCGAGCTGGGCATCACCCCGGCCGTGCTGGCCGACGCCATCACCGCCGGCCCCTGCTGCTGGATCGCCGAAGTGGACGGCGTGCCCGCCGGCTTCGCCATGATCGACCTGGATGAGGGTGAACTCTTCGCCCTGTTCATCCGCCCAGAGTTCGAAGGCGTGGGGCTGGGGCGCATGCTGCTGCAGTCGGCGGAAGCGGCGTTGTTCCAGGCCCATGAGCGCATCTGGCTGGTGACCGATGGCCACGAGCACATCCGCGCCAACGGCTTCTACCAGCGCCATGGCTGGGCCCTGGCCGGGGTCGTGGATGAGCGGGATGTGCGTTATGAGAAGCGCCGGGGGTGGTAGCCGTTATCTGTTGGGGCGAATTCACTCGCCCATGGGCAACGGCGTTGCCCTGAAGACGCGCGTGGCAACCCTGCGGGTTGCTTGGCGACTGAAGTCGCCCCTACAGGTGTGGTGCAACAGGGAGCATTTGTGGGAGCGGTTTCAACCGCGAATGGCACGGTGCCTGGCCATCGCGAATGAATTCGCCCCTACAAGGCTTCGGGGGCGTTGAGGATCAGTGCGAACAGGTGCTCGCAGCTGGCGGCCCGTGGCAACTCGGTGATGGCGGCGTCGATCTCGTCGCGCAATGCCTGGCCCAGGGAAACCCCGGCGAGCAGGTCGAACTTGGCGCGGAATTCCTCGCGGCTCATGGCGGTGGCCGGGTCGCCCTTGGCCTGGGTGATCGGGCTGGTGAAGCGGCGGCCGTCCTTCAATAGCACCGTCACGCGGGAGAGGATTTCCTCGGGGAAGCGCGCGGAGAGCTCGTCGCTTTCGACGATCTCCACCCGTTCGCTGACGGCGAGGATATCCGCCGCGTGCACGGCATCGCCTGTCACCTCCAGCGGCCCCACCTGCCCGCGCACCGCCAGCGCCGCCAGGGGGAAGGCCAGCGCGTACTGCGCCTCGTCGGCATTGGCCGGGCAGTGGCCCTGCAGGCGCACTGATTCGTGGAAGGTTTCGACGCGCAGTTGCTCGATGTGCTCGCCACGGATGTCGGGCTGCTCGGCCATCAGCGCGGTCAGGGCAGTGAGCGCCGGCTGCGCCCAGCGGCACACGGGGCAGGGCTTGAAGTACTGGGCGTCGATCTCCCAGCGCGAGCCCAGGTCGTCCCAGAAGGCAGCGACGCGAGGGAACTCCACCGTCTCCGCCGGTGCACCGGTGACTCCCGCCTCGGCCAGCAGCAGCGCGTTGAGGCCGGCGTGGGCACCGGCGCCGTGGGCGTCGCGCAGCATGGAGGGGTGGTCGACCAGGCGCATCATCGGGCAGCGCGGGCCGAAGTATTCGGCGATGCCCAGGGCATGGCGCAAGCGTTGCTCATCGAAGCCCAGCAGGCGCGCGCCGCCACAGACCACGCCGACGCCGGAGAAGGCCCCCGAGGCGTGGTATTCCGGCGCGGTGGCCATCAGCGCGGTGCCGGCGCGCAGGGCGGTTTCGTAGCCGATGGTCAGGGCGCTGAGCAGCTCTTCGCCGCTGATGCTGCGCTCCTGCTGGCGGCAGGCATCGGCCAGGGCCAGCAGCGCGGGCACCACGGTGGCGCCGGCATGGCCCTTGGAGGTGAAGTGGCCTTCGTGGGCATCCAGGCTGTCGACGCAGAAGCCGCCGGCCCAGGCCGCGCCCAGGGGGTGCACGGTGCGGCCATCGAACAGCAGGCGGCTGGCGAGCACGCCGGCCGGGTGATGATTCAGCGCGTAGCGTTTCAGCGCCTGGCTGGTGGCATTGTCACGGGCACCGGCGGCGACGCCGAGGATGTCCAGCAGGCAGGTCTGCATCAGCGCGCGGGTGTGGGCCGGCGCCTGCTCGAAACGGAAATCGCGGACGAACGAATAGAGCGACATGCGGGGCTCCACAGGCGGTTTCGGGAATCCGGAATGAACGGGTGCCCGGAGCCGGGCACCCAGGGCGCAGCCGTCAGGGCTGGGCGACGGCGCGGGAGGCCTGCAGCCAGGCGTCCCACTGCTGGCGGTGGGCGGCGATCCACTCGTCCGCATGGCGGCGCACGTCGGCGGGCTTGCTCTCGCCGTTCTGCATGCGCAGGTTCTGCTGGCTTTCGTCTTCGGTGGTGATCTGCAGCTGGGAGAGGAACTTCAGCGCCACCGGGTTCTTCTCGGCGAATTCCTTGTTCACCAGCGCTTCGACCTTGTCCACGGCGAAGCCGAGGTTCTTGCCCTTGTACGCGGTGTCGACATCGTTCTTGCCATCGGGCAGGTCGGTGTAGGGCACCTCCAGCCAGACCACGTCGCGCGGAGGTGAGCTGTTTAAATGGGTCCGCCGTAAATAACGCTACGCGTGCACTGCGAACCCTGCGCATGCCCAAATCTCCCCATCAAAGCCCCCACTCATGACCGCCCCACTCGACCTCTTCCACTCCGCCTTCCACGCCAAAGATATCGACGCCGCCCTGAAGGCACTCGCCAGCCTCGACGATCAGGCCACCGCCCCACTGCTTGCAAAGCTACTGCTGGAGTACTGGCATGAGGCTCATGAAGAAATCGTTTTCGAACTGGGGTTGATCGGCGAGCCCAGTACCACGGCAGCCATCGCCAAAGCTGCGGAGATGAGGTTCGAATACCTGATCGACTGGGATAACCTCCACGCCTTTCAGCGCAAGTGCGCTTATGCACTGGCACGCATCGGCACGACCGAGTCGAAGGTGGCGTTGGAGTTGATGGCGAAGCATTCCGACCCGATGCTGCGTGAGTACGGCAAGGAGGGTCTGGACCACTGGCCCATCCCGTACAAGGGCGGCAGGTCCCGCTAGCTCAAGGATGAGATAAGACCTGCTGCGAGGCAGGCTTTTTGCTCCGGATATGTGAAATGGAGAGGCCCGATAAGACTTCAGCTTTCTGCCGGTTCACGCTATTTTATGAAGCCAAGAAACGCTTAAGGAACGAGCGATGAACGGGCAAAGGAATGTGCCATATCCGATACACGTAGTATCAGAAAGCTTTCTCTCCACAATCAAATCTAACGTCTGCCGGACTCTTCTGTCTCAATGGCAGTGTTCCCTGTTGACCCCGCCCCCTATCTATCTCGATAGATCCGTTGCTAACAGCCATCGCTGGCGAACTGACAGGTCGCAAATATCGTCATAGTGCGACGACCTACTACAACCGACCAGCATTTATTGCCGTGTTTTAGCACGGCATGACTTCTCAAAAATTCACTCAGGCAACATTCGCCATGCCAAAACGCCTTGACCATAAGATCCGAGCGCTTATTTTATTATCAACCCTGCCCTGCTCCTATACCGCGCTAGCACAAGAGCCAATCTGGGTAATCAATGCATACAGACAGACAGGTACTGGAAGTACACCCGAGGCAGCATGCAGGGACTATGCAAGCAAGTGGCATGTTTATTTTTATCGCCTGGGCAGGAGCACAGGATGGAACTATGTACCCCCCCGTTACCAATGCTGGATATACTCGCACCCTGAAAATATACCGGATAGCATCTTCTACCAAGGAGAGATCTTCTTAAGTGATGGCGCCTGCCCATCGGCAAAGACCTTCGATCCAATCCTTGGAGAATGCATCTCACCGGCAGGAGCTCCACGAGAGAATAAGATTTGTAACGCCACACAAAATACATCAGCCAACCTTGCCCAAGTTCTCGCCGACGTAGATACCGGAAATAATTTCCAACCAGAAACAGACATAACAACAAGCGACTTTTCATTTAAGCGCTTTTACAACAGTTCGACAGGCACATGGAGACACGGATACTCGTCGCACCTCAAGATTGAAGACTGGAGAATCACACTCACTGAATTCGACGGGAAAATAATCAATTTCGAGAGAGATGGCGATTCAGCAAAAAACTCCATTGAACTTGCAGCACGTCTAGTCAAACAACAAGACAGCTGGATCTACACATCCGCCAACAATACCAAGCAAGTCTTTGACATGTTAGGCCGACTCACCCTGCAGCAGAGTCCAGACCAGACTACTCTTCATTTCTCATACACGGAAAACAGCACAATTATAGAGACGGAACGCGCGGGCAGATTCACACTAAAGTCAGATGCAAATCATCAACCCCTACAGCTTGAAAGCTCTGGACTCTCGATAGCGTATGAGTACATGGACGGAAAACTCATCAGGGTCAGACGCAGCGATGCACCGGACACTCCGCGTATTTACCACTATGAGGATCAACGCGATACAAACCTCCTTACAGGCATCACCGATGAGCGCGGCATCCGATATGCCACCTGGACCTATGACAACCACGGCCGAGCCATCTCCAGTGAATACGCCGGGGGAGGCAATCGTTCCTCAGTGAGTTTCAACACAGATGGGTCTACAACCACGACAAACGCCCTTGGCAAGCGCACGACCTATCGCTTTCAGACCATCCAGGGAATGCGCCGTATCAGCGCTATCGAAGGCGAGCCCTCGGCCAATTGCCCCAACAGCAACTCCACCTTCACCTACGACGACCGTGCCCTGATGAAGACCCGCACCGACAACAAGGGCAACGTCACCACCTTCGACTACAACGACCGTGGCCTCGAAGTATCCCGCACCGAAGCCTTTGGCACGCCACAGGCCCGCACCGTCACCACCACCTGGCACCCAACCTTGAACTTGCCACTGACGGTGACCGAGGCCGATCGCATCACCACATACACCTACGATAACCACGGTCGCCAACTGACAAAGCATGTTGACACTCAATGACTATTAAAAACCGCCTCGATATTTTCATAAGAAATGGCCAGAAGCTCCTTTTCCTGTTCGTGGCCTTATTGCCTTTAGCTTCGTTGGCATCACCTACACCTCCCACACTATTCTATCGTTCTGACCACTTCCCTCCATCCATGAGATTCAGTAGTTACACCGAGCCAGTCCAAAAATATAATGCAGAGTCCCAATCCCGTTATGACGCCTGTGTTGCCAGAGCTATCTCGGTAAGCGGAGGCAGTTGCATCAATCATCAAGGCATTGAAATAGTCCCATTCCGCTCAGAAAACAAGATAAATGGATTGCATACTGAATACTTAGTCAAGACCTCTTGGACAGAGTTCTCTATTTCCGGCGGAAAAGCCTACTTAACAACTAAATACGACATCAACAACTTCAGGATAAGCATGCTAGCAGAATGCCCATCAGGCTCAGAAATGAGAGGACCGCCAAGCAAACGATACTGTGAATGCCCTGAGTACTCCCCCCTGTGCCCTGCCGAAAATGAAGGTGGACCACCCCCCATGTGCGGCACTGGCGGAACCAACCCGATCAACATTACCAACGGCAACAAATACCAAATCGAAACTGACTATGTGGGTGATCAAGCCGGAGGACTTAAATTCTTCCGCATCTATAACAGCCGAGACGGCCTCTGGCGGCACAATTACTCCGCACACCTGAGGCTTGCGGGCACCACCGCCTCACTGGTCTTTGAGCACGGCCGCGAATCCTTTTTCTGGATCGATACCCCTACTGCCGGATCAATGCCAACGGAACTGGGTAAATTGATTGCCACCCCAAACGGATGGACCTATTACGGCCACGGCAACGAGCGCTATGAGTTCGATCAGCAAGGGCGCCTTGTAGGCCAAATAAGTCGAGATGGTAAACGTCAACAGTTGAGCTACAACCAAGCAATAGTCACAGTGAGCGATGAGCTCGGCCATAGTCTGACCTTTACCGAAGACGCCAATCACCAACCCCTAAGCCTGCAGGCGGAAGAGTCTCAAATCACCTATCAGTACAATGCAGGTCAGCGACTTACACAACTCACCCGCACTCAAACTGGGCAAGCCAAGCAGCGCATCTATCACTATGAAGTTGCCGGCAATGATCGCCTGTTAACCGGCATCACTGATGAACGTGGCGTTCGCTTTGCCACATGGACTTATGACGATAAAGGTCGTGCAGTATCCAGCGAGCATGCTGACGGTGCTGAACGCACCTTGGTGAATTACAACGCAAATGGAACCACCACTGTTACCAACCCGCTAGGAAAGCGCGCCGACTATCACTTTCAAGTGCTGGACGGAAGCAAGCGCGTGAGCATGATCGTTGGTCAGCCTTCTGCGAACTGCAAATACTCAAACTCTCGTTTCACTTATGACCAACGCGGCTTGCTATCGAGCCACATAGATAGGAACAATCACATCACCAATTACACCTACAACGACCGTGGTCTTGAGACTTCACGTACCGAAGCCTACGGCACGCCCCAGGCCCGCACCATCACCACCACCTGGCACCCAACCTTGAACTTGCCCTTGACGGTGACCGAGCCCGATCGCATCACCACCTACAGCTACGACGACCAAGGACGACCACTCAGCCAGAGCGTAAGCCAG